>JAFNYE010000033.1 GCA_017383345.1 Alistipes sp.
GCTCAGTTGTTGTTAAGCAGGGCGACACTATGCTGCTCGCTACTGTTGTTGCCGCAAAGGATGCTAAAGAGGGAACAGACTTTATGCCTTTGCAGGTAGAGTATAAGGAGAAATTTGCTGCTGCGGGTCGTATCCCAGGCGGCTTTATGAAGCGTGAGGGTAAGGCTTCAGACAACGAGATCCTCGTTGCCCGTCTTATTGACCGTGCGCTCCGTCCACTCTTCCCTGCAGATTATCACGCCGAGGTTTTTGTTACCGTAAACCTTATCTCGGCAGACAAAGATATTCAGGCTGATGCGCTCGCAGGTCTTGCTGCATCGGCTGCACTTGCCGTTTCGGACATTCCGTTCGGCGGCCCAATCTCTGAGGTGCGTGTTGCCCGCATTGGCGGTCAGTACTGCATCAACCCAACCTTCTCACAGATGTCAGATTGCGACCTCGACCTTATCGTTGCAGGTACTATCGACAACATCCTGATGGTTGAGGGTGAGATGAACGAGGTTTCAGAGGAGGTTATGCTCGGCGCTATCAAGTACGCTCACGAGGCTATCAAGACTCACTGCACTGCTCAGATTGAGCTCTCAAAGGAGCTTGGCAAGGATGTTAAGCGCGAGTACTGCCACGAGACTAACGACGAGGAGCTTCGCCAGACTATCATCACCGAGCTCTACGACAAGGCTTACGCTATCGCTACCAGCGGTACTATGAAGCACGAGCGTAGCGAGGCATTTGAGGCTCTTGAGGCTGAGTTTGCTTCTCGCTATACCGAAGAGGAGCTTGAGGAGAAGGCTCCACTTATCCACAAGTACTTCCACGACGATGTTCAGAAGAAGGCTATGCGCAATATGATCCTCGACGAGGGTAAGCGCCTCGACGGCCGTAAGACCGACGAGATCCGCCCAATCTGGTGCGAGACCAACTACCTCCCTTGCGCACACGGCTCGGCTATCTTTACCCGTGGTGAGACTCAGTCACTCTCGACTGTAACCCTCGGTACAAAGCTTGACGAGAAGATGTACGACGAGGTACTCATCCAGGGCTCTGAGCAGTTTACACTCCACTACAACTTCCCTCCATTCTCTACAGGTGAGGCTCGCCCATCTCGTGGTGTTAGCCGTCGTGAGATTGGTCACGGTAACCTCGCTTGGCGCGCACTTAAGCCAATGGTTCCGGTTGGTGAGCAGAACCCATACACCGTGCGTGTAGTTTCTGACATTCTCGAGTCTAACGGCTCTTCATCTATGGCTACCGTTTGCGCAGGCTGTATGGCTCTTATGGATGCCGGCGTTAAGCTCCGCAAGCCTGTTTCAGGTATCGCTATGGGTCTTATCTCTGACAGCGCAACAGGTCGCTGGGCAGTACTTTCAGATATCCTCGGCGATGAGGACCACCTCGGCGATATGGACTTCAAGGTTACAGGTACCCGCGATGGTATTACCGCAACACAGATGGATATCAAGGTTGACGGCCTCTCATACGAGGTTTTGGCAACCGCTTTGGAGCAGGCTCGTCAGGGTCGTCTTCACATCCTCGACAAGATTACCGAGACTATCGCAGAGCCTCGCGAGGACTACAAGCCATTTGTTCCACGCATTGAGCAAATTCTTATCGACAAGGACTTCATCGGCGCAGTTATCGGCCCGGGCGGTAAGGTAATTCAGGAGATCCAGAAGACTACCGGCACAACTATCACCATCACCGAGACTGACAAGAACGGCGTAGTTGATGTATTTGGCCCTAACAAGGAGGCTATCGACGCAGCTATGGCTCGCATTAAGGGCATCGTTGCAGTTCCTGAGGTTGGCGAGCAGTACAATGGTACTATCAAGTCAATCGTTGCTTTCGGTGCATTCGTTGAGATTCTTCCTGGCAAGGAGGCTCTTCTCCACATCTCTGAGATTGACTACAAGCGCTTCGAGACTATGGAGGAGACCGGTTTGAAGGAGGGTGACAAGATTGATGTTAAACTCATCGGCCTTGACTCTAAGACAGGCAAGCTCAAGCTCTCACACAAGGTGCTTCTTCCAAAACCTGAGGGTTGGGTAGAGCCAGAGCGTAAGCCTCGTGGTGATCGTCCTGAGCGCAAGGGTGGCAACGGCGAGCGTCGTGACCGCCGTCCTCGCAAGGAGTAATATACATTAGCGCCCTGCGCTACACAATAAATCCCCGAATGGTTTCATTCGGGGATTTTTTATATCATCTCGGCTTATTAGTTGATGTTATTAGCGCCGCCCTGCGTTGAGCCACCAACCTCCTCTGTTGATGAGTCGGACTTACGATTTGCACGCTTAACATAGAGTCCCTGCTTTCCGAAACGATAGGACAGAGCGATGCGAATAGAGCGCGCGAAGGCTGTGTAGTAGGCGTTTTGAATATATGTAGGCGTTGTTGTGAGGGTGTGAAACTCGTGCTTTCCCGCGTGTGGGTTCTGCACCGAGAGCGAGAGCTCCATCTTATCCTTGAGCAACTTCTGACCTAAGCGCACGGTCGTGGATAGATAGATATTCTTTGACACGCCCGACTGCTGCGGCTGGAACTTAGCCACATACTCATTAAGAGTCAGCTTCGCACCCTTCCACAGAGCAATAGTTGCATTAAGGCTCTGCGAGAATGCCCAACCGCGAGCCATAATGTTCTGCGACGGAATACCATCCTCAAAATATCCTACACGCACATCGGCCGAGAGATTGAACTTCTGCGACGGACGGTAAGAGAGGGTCGTTTGAAGGGCATAGCCACGATTTCTACCGTGATTGAGATATGTAGTGTTGAGCATACCATCACTATCAACAAAGGTGTAGTTTGCTACGCGGTTATTCGAGAGCATCATCATAAACTCAGGTGCAACCATCCACTTATTATTCATCCACGCGTACTTGAGTCTTACCAAATGGCTCACTCCTGTCTTTAGGTCGGGATTACCATAGTTCAACTGCGTTGCTGTAGCTGTAACATAGGGCGAGAGGGCATTCACACCAGGACGAGAGAGGCGCTCAGAGTATGAGAGTGAGAGGTTGTGACCCTCCTTAATCTTATATGAGAGCGAGAGGTATGGCACCACATTGATAAGGGCGCTCTTATACTGCTCGCTCTGCGCCATTACGCTCTTAGAGTTATACCACGCACCCTCAAGTCGAGCACCGGCACGAGCGGTAAGGCTCTTGTGATTGAAAGCATAACCGCCATAGATTGCCGCTATGTTCTTCACCAGGGTTGTTGTACCCTCAATATCAGTTGCAGAGCTGAGTTGCGTAAGGGTATTGTGGTCAAAGGAGTGCTTGACTCCCGCCTCTAAAGAGTGCTTGCCCCAGCGGTTGTTATAGTCTGCCTGAAACTCATTTGAGACACTCTTGCTGCGCGAGTCGGTACGGAAAATATTGACCGCGCCATCCTGATAAAGGTTGCGCTCCAAATTATAGTTCTCTGTAGGCGGATCGCACGAGAAGTAGTTGGAGAATGTCAGCGTATGGCCCTGCTTACCCTTAAAGGTGTGCTCGTATGCCAACATCGCATCAAAACCAAACCAACTATTTGCCCCTTCGCCCTCGGTGGTATAACCTGAGAGCAGGTTATTTGAAGAGTCGAGGTAGTGGCTCTCGCCATTGGCCTTCATACCCCAACGACCTCGCCACAAACTCGCCTCCAAAGTCAAGAGGTTGAGTGTGTCAATCTGGTAGCCAAAAGAGAGGTTGGTATATAGGTTACCACCGCTATAGCCAAATTTTGAGGTCTGGTCAAGGGTTGAATATGGCGCTGTGGCGTTGATATTGCTCAACACATTGTGCTGAATACCCGCAGGGTCGTTATCAGACTGCTGGCCACCAAGATAGATGCCTGCCGAGAGTGAAATTTTATTCTTCTGCACCGTAAAGTTTCCCGACAGCTGACCGTTGTAGTTACGATTAAAACTGTTTCCGCCCGCAAGGTTTACATTACCATTATATCCGTCAAAGCGGGTCTTCGATGTGATAATATTGAGTACTCCTCCTGCGCCCTCTGCGTCGTACTTCATCGACGGGTTGGTTATAACCTCAATCTTTTTGATAGACGAAGCGGGCATTGACTTGATTATATCGTTAAAGTTGCGACCCATAGCGCCCGCAGCACGACCATTTACCAAAATCTTAAAGTCGCTCTGTCCATTCATCTGCACCTTACCCTCTGCGTCGATAGTAAGCTGAGGTATCTTGCGAATAATATCCTCAAGGGTGCTCGATTTAGACTCGGGGTCATCCTCAACCGAGTAGGATAACTTCTCGGCGTCAGCTGTAACAATCGGTTTTTGCACAGTCACAGCCACCGCATCAACAGCAACACCCTCACTCAATAGCACCTCGCCCAAATCTATCGGCTTGCCCACAGCCGATATTGAGCGAGTAAATGGCTGATATCCCACCGACGAAATCTCGACAGTATATTGGCCCTGCTCCTTAACCTTTAACTCAAACACGCCCGCTGCATCGGCTGCTACAGCACAAGCCACCACACCGTTACTTGTTGCCGAAACGGTAGCATAGGCAACACCACTACCCTTCGTAGCATCCTTAACTGTGCCTCTAATTACGCTTTCGGCCTGCGCTAAAAAGCAAAACAACGAGCATAATAAAACTAACCATAACCTTTTCATACTTTGATATGTTTTGATAGTGCAAAGGTAGTAATCTTTTCATACTTTGCAACGCATAGTAGTGTTTTTTTTTGATTTGTATGCAATAAAAAGAAACAACTACCATCATACCTATATTTATAATAGCATAGATATAACGGTAGTTGCAACAAAATATTGCGTAGCGTTGCTACCTGAGTCGTTTAAGTTCGCGATAGAGCAAGATTGCAGCCAGCGTAATAGAGGCACAGTCGGCAATAGGCATTGATATCCACACTCCCGTAGCGCCCATAAATCTCGGCACAATCCAAAGCAGAGGCAGCAAGAAGAGCATCTGTCGGGTCATAGAGACAAAGATTGCCAACTTAGCGTGGCCGATATACTGGAAGAATGCGGCCGCCACAATCTGGAAGCCCACCAGCGGGAACATTATAACAATCAGTCTCATAGCCTGAGAAGCTGCCTGAATCATAAGTTGTTCATCTCCACCACGCGCCGAATCGACAAACAGGCGTGCTATTGACTCAGGGAAGAGCTGACAGCACAAGAAACCGAGAGTAGAGATAGTCATACCGCAGGCGATGGTCATATAGAGTGCCTTACGCACGCGATCGTACTGCTTAGCGCCATAGTTAAAGCCCACAATCGGTTGCATACCTTGATTAAGGCCCTGAATAACCATAATCAAAAGCATAACTACTCTGTTGGCAATACCATACGCACCCACATAAATATCAGACTCTCCGTGGACCGTTCTGACAACATCGTGGATACCGCTACCGCCATATTTGAGCAGCGCCGTATTGACAAAGGCTGCCACCAATGAGGCGCATATATTAACCATAAATGGGGCCAGGCCGATAGAGATAATAGCCTTGACAATCTTCCAATCAAAGACAAACGCAGCACGCTTAAAGCGGACAAAGCTACTCTTTGAGCAGAAGTGCGAGAAGGTTATGACAAACGATACTGCCTGTGAAATAACCGTAGCCAAAGCTGAGCCCTTAATACCCCAACCGAACTTAAAGATAAAGAGGGGGTTGAGAACAAGGTTTATAGCCACTGCTGTAAGGATGATACGCATAGACTTCTGCGGATATCCTGACGCTCGGATTTGCTCATTAAGACCCAAGTACATATGTTGGGTGATATTTCCGAGCAAGATAATCTTCATAAAGTCGCGAGCGTAGTCCAAAGTCTCAGCCGAAGCATTGCCGCCACTAAAGAGTTGCAGGATAGGGTCAAGGAAGGTGAGCATTGTTACCATCAACACCAAACCCAAGCCCAAGTTAAGCATAACGGCATTTGCCAAAGTGCGCTCTGCAGCCTGCATATTACCCTCGCCAAGGCGTATCGACATACGCGCCGCAGCACCTACGCCAACCATAGCACCAAAGGCTGCAGCAATATTCATAATCGGCATTGTTATAGCCATACCTGAAATAGCTGCACCACCGACACCGTGACCGACGAATACAGAGTCAACGATGTGGTATATAGAGTTAGAGGCCATTGCTATAATCGCTGGCGCAGCATAGCGCCACAGCAACGAGCCTATATTATCAGTTCCAAGCGATAAAGTATTTGCCTGCTTAGCCATTGTTCTACAAAAAATAGACTATAAAATGTTCATCTCGGCGCTCAAAGTTAAGTCTTTCGCCACCACCCAAACTATCAGCCACATCAACCACACCTGCCCCCCAATCAAGCGCGACAACCCTTATATCTGTTAGTAGCGAGAGGCTCTTATTACGGCATAGCTTATAGTAGCACTCCTTAGCACACCACAGAGCCACATAGTCACTCTGCTTGTGACACAGGGCACGCTCACCTTCGGTCAGAAAGCGGTCAGAGATACGAGCCACATCCCTATCTGCACGCTCCACATCGACCGCGCAAGGTCTATCAGCCAAAGCCACAGCCACCATATCGGTAGTATGGGACACGCCTATATGTAAATCACGACCGACAATATAGGGAGCGCCATTGTCGTATTCAATCTCAACCACCTCACTTAACGCCTTGTAGAGCATTGCGCGCCACGACAAAAACTCTCGTCTGCGACTGAGCGAGGTAAACAGCAACGCCTTGTCCACATCTTGAGCGCTCACAAGCCCCTCGGCCTGCTCAAGGTCAAGCAAAGGTGCGACAATAAGGCAGCTATCCATTGTTAGGAACTACAACTTTTATCTTATCAATACGGCGACCCTCTATCGAAGTGACGGTAAAGCGTATAGAGTGCGAGGTAATCTGCTCCCCCTGCTTCAGGAAGTTGCGCTTTATTTCAAGCATCAGTCCGGCTATGGTCTCTGCCCTACCCTGCACATCTTCAAAGAGCTCATCATCGAGTTGCAACACACGCAACATATCGACAATATGGGTTTTGCCGTCAAAGATGTAGGTGTTTTCATCTATGCGCTCATAGAAGCTCTCGTCCATATCGCTCTCGTCGGAGATTTCGCCTACAACCTCCTCCAAGATATCCTCAAGCGACACAAGACCCTGCGTTGCGCCATACTCATCAACAACTATAGCCATATGGACTTTATCCTGACGAAAATCCTCCAGCAAGTCGGTAATCTGCTTGTGCATCGGCACAATATATGGTTGGCGTATAAGACTCTGCCAGCCAAAATCATCGCCACGATTGGCGTGCTCTATAAGGTCTTTGACAAAGAGTGTTCCGCGGATATTATCAATGCTCTCCGAATATACGGGCAGACGCGAATAACCCGACGAAGTGATAATGTCGCGCACCTGACCAAAGGTCATCGTCTGCTCAACACCCACAATATCCATACGGGGGCGCATAATCTCCTCAACCTCACGGTCAGCAAAGTTGACAATACCCGAGAGTATTCGTTGCTCCTCGCTTGACGAGGTCTTTGTCATATCGACCGCATCGGCAAGATCCTCAATAGAGAGTTCATTGTTCTTCTGCGCCAACTTGTCGCCCACAACATTACTTGTTCGCACAAGGGCATATCCGAGCGGATAGACCAAGAAGCGAAAGAGTGTCAACGGCTGCGCAAACATCAGCGCCACACGCATAGTTGAGCCTTGAGCAAAGACCTTTGGCAACACCTCGCCAAAGAGCAAAAGCAAGAAGGTCACAACGACGGTGTGAATTAAAAAGCCGAAACGGTGGAAGACAAAAAGGCTGTTCAGTATCTGCGTAGTGAGAACAACCGTGCCGATATTGACTAAATTGTTAACCACCAGAATTGTAGCCAACAACATATCGGGATTATCAAGCAGTTTAGCGGCAGCATCGGTCGCCACGCTGCCACCACGCCTGATACGACGCAACTCGGCAGGGGTGAGCGAGAAGTACGCCACCTCAGACGAAGACATCATACCCGACAAAAGCAATAGCACAATATCCGCCAAAAAGAGGAATATCACCTGAGTATCAAACCCTAAAAACTCTATATTCATCTCAATGTATTAAAATCCTAAACTCTGCGTTGCGCCGTCAACCTGTGTAGAGCTAACCTCCTCATCCTTGCGCTTGCCAACAATACTCTTCTTGCCCTTAACCTCTGTCAATAGTTGCACCTTGCGACGCTGATATGCAGGTCCACAGGTCATCTTGAGTATCTCGCTGTCAAATATTCTTGCTGCAATAGGAGGTATCTCTGTGCGATTTGGCACAGGAACGGCCCAACTCTTATTATCGGCAACCGACGGTTGTTGCTGTTCCTCAACCTCTGGTTCTACAACTTCTGGCTTCGGCTCAACTATTTCGACCTTTGGCTCGACAACCTCAACCTTTGGCTCAACTATTTCAACCTTCGGCTCTACAACCTCTGGCTTTGGCTCAACTATTTCGACCTTTGGCTCAACAACCTCAACCTTCGGCTCAATAATCTCTGGTTCAGGCGCTATTGGTTGCTCCGGCTCAACAATCTCAGGCTCAGCAACCTCATCCTCATCAGTTTCCGCCTCTACAACAGGCTCGACAACCTTCTCCGTTTGCGGAGTAGTTGGCTGCTCCTGCTGCACAATAAAATTGGCAGGATTATACGGCACAGCCTCAACCTCAGGGTCGCCTGTCACCTCAACGGTGCTATCGGGGATAGATATTTTGAGCTTGCCATCAAAAGTTTTATGGTAGAACACATCGGCAGGGAAGCCTGTAACCACCAAAAAGACCTCAACCTCATCCTTTGCCAACTCGGGCTTTACGCTTGTACCCCAAATAATATTTACCTCGCGCAGCTTTCCGTCGCTATTTTCACTCGCTCCAATCTTCTGGATATATGCCAACGCGCTCTTTACATCGTTGAGTTTCAAGTCATCCTCATTGGCAGTTGCAAAGTTGATAAGCACCTCCTTTGTACCTGCAACCGAGACATTACCAAACAGCGGCGAGTGGATAGCCGACTCAATAGCCTTGATAATTCGGTCTTTGCCCGTAGCGGTTGCCATACCCGTAATAGCGCAGTGGCTATTGCGCACAACTTTGCACACATCGGATATATCGACACTAACCAAGTTAGACTGCGAAAGAGCTACCTCAGAGATACCTTTGGCCGTCGAGGCGACCACATCGTTAGCCTTATTGAAGGCCTGCGTTACCGACAAGTCAGGGAACTGCTCCGAGATAGTGTCATTCTTGATAACAATAAAGGTATCGACAAAATCCTGCATCTGCTGAATACCCTCGGCTGCCTGCTCAAAACGGTACTGGCCCTCATCAAACGGCGGTGTTGTAAGGATGGCTATCATCGGCATTCCAAGCGCGTGGATCATCTGCGCAATAACAGGCGTTGCACCCGTTCCTGTACCGCCACCCATACCGGCAGCAAGTATAACAAGGTCGGGCTTATGCGCCTCGACATAACCGCGGATTACGCCCAAAGCCTCTTGAGCCTTACGACGACCAACTTTGGCATCATTACCCGCACCCTTACCGTCGCCCATACATATCTTCTGCGTATCGGCCAAAGGGCTCTTATTGAGAGCCTTGCTATCGGTGTTGCAGTTGACAAGGTTTACACCCTTGATACCCTTCTGATAGATGTGGTCAACGGTGTTACCACCTGCTCCACCCACACCTATAACCATTATGCGTGCAGCCACAGCGTGAGCTACGGCTCTATTATTTCTAAAATCGCTATACTTTCCCATACTCCGTCACTTTTTACTCGCCCACACCCGAATTGGTAGAGCCACCACCCAAAAGGTTATTCAAGATGCTCTTTGCAGGCTTAAACAACTTTCTAAATCGGCTTTGCTTGTTAATCTCTGTCGGCGGGTCATTCGACTCTGTAGGCTGATTTTCTCCGCCACCCACTGTCTGACCGCCATCTTCAGCCGTCGGTTTTACACCCCCTTGAGGATCCTGGGCCGTCTCCTCCTCAGCACCCTTATCGGCAGTACCCTGCTCCGACTCCGAGTGTAAATCAGTTCCGATAAGCGCGCCCTTAAAGACATTGCTTGGAGCGTACGATGCTCCTGCCAACATTACCGCCACCGCCATCTGCTGACCATAGGTTACAACCTCCTCATCGCTTGGCATCTCAACATTGTAAAGGTGGTCTGCACAACGACAAGGGCGAAGAGTTTCGCGACCAAACAGGTCGCTTATAGACTTAAGCTCGGTAGCGCCACCTGTAAGCACATAACCGCACTCTATCAGCTCCTCGAAGCCGCTTTCACGCACAAAGCCGACAACAAGATCGATAATATCCATAACACGAGCCTCTATAACGGCAGCAACATTTCTTAGCAGCACATCTCGACCACCCATTTGAAGCACCTGATTTTCCGGCACATCCATAGCCATAGCGCAACCATACTTATGCTTTATAAGCACCGCATTGCCATTTGGTGGCAAGATTGTCTTGATATCCGAGTCTATATTCTCCGAGCCGAGGCCAAAACTCTTGAAGGCCTGAATACGCCCCTCTCTGATGATAGTAACATCGGTAATACCACCACCAATATCGACAAGCACAACACCCTTCTGCGCCTCCTGCTCACTGACAAGCAGTTTGTAGCCGATAGTTGCATTGGCAAAAATCTGCTGAGCCTCAAGTCCAACCGCATTTTTGAGAGCCTTCAATGCTGCAATAGCATCCTTGATACCCAATGTTATCAAGTAGTGACCCACAACATAGCTACCCTGCATACCCACAGGGTCAAGTACGCGCTTGGTGCCGTTGATATAGTAACAAATTGGTTCAATATTGATAATAGTCTCGCGCAACTCGCGCAACTCAACCTTATGAATACGCTGCTCCAAGAGCATTATATCCTCCTTAGTAATCACACCTGTCTCCTTGTTGCGAACGGCAATCATATCCTCCACAACAACACCACGAACATCGGCATTACCTACACCAAAGTATGCTTGCTCAATTTTTACATCAAGGCTCTTCTCCAACTCCTTCTTTACCGCATTAACCGAATTACGGAACACGCTTCGGTTGGTAACAAGACCCTTAACGATGCTCTTCTTGCTCGGCTCAGAAGACAAACTCTCAATCTTGATTGTTTGACTACCCGCCACACGCGAGCCTACAACCATAACCACATTGGTTGTACCGATGTCTAAGCCTACATAGTACTGTTTCTCGTCCATATATCGTATTTTTCTATTTCTCGTCATAGGTGCAGATTATTCGCTCTGCACAACTTACATTTACACTCTTATAACTATCCCAGCCGCTTGTTGTAGCCACCTGCTCATAATAGAGTCCGAGAAGCTTAAACTTCTGCTCCACGCTCTCCACGCGACCAAAGATAATCGTATGGTTACCACTGCGAGGTATCAACTCCACCCACAGCGACCCCGAGTCGGCAACATTGGCCACTATCTGCACCACCTCTGCCCGCCAAAAGCGGTCGGAACTGATGCGCTCAATAAGCGACACAAACGCCATAAACTCATTCACCCGTCCCTTGAAATTTTCAAAGCGACGAGCTACAGCCTGCTGGCGAGAGGCTATAGCCTCAAGCTCGCGATTACAATCGCGCAGATGGCCGTCAACATAATCGTAGAGGCGACGACGCAACTTTTTGTTATCAACGGTGCTATCTCTAACCTCTTCGCGACAATGCTTCCAATGCTCTATACGCGCATAGACAGGCTCTTTCTCCTTACCTATCAAAGCAACAGAGTCTATTGCTGCAACTCGCACCGACTCAACCACCTGTGCAATATCGCCCTGATAGTTTGCGTCAAACGGAGGGGTATATGTACCACTCACCACAGGCACAAAGAGTGCAGCGTGCTCCGGCGAGCGAAATATATAACCGTCTGCCGTGATATAGCTGTTATAGCCACCCGTAACCACTCTAAACAGCGGCTTGCGCTGACTGATGTCTATATGTAGCGTACCGTTATACGAGGCGTAGATATTAACTTCGTCAACAAAGCCCTCAGAGCAAATCATATCCTTAATTTCACTCTTTGGAACATCCTCCACACGAGTATCTATTGCCACCCAACCCTGCTCAAGCAACATATCAAGCACCTTCTGCTCAGTGATAAGATTGCCCAAATGGGTTGAATCGACAATGCTGACCTCCACACGCTCTACCACCTGCTGCAGTTTGTGTCGGCGGACAACAAGTGCAGCATAGACCACATAGGCAACAATTACTGCCCATATAGCAATCACCAGCAACACCTTACCCACCTTACGCCACATAACTACTCCGCCTTTTGAGCCACAACTTCAGCCACCGCCGCACAACAGGCATCAATATTGCCTGCGCCGAAGGTAACGACAACATCACTCTCCGCCTGCGCAATATAAGCAGCCAACTCCTCGCGCTCAACTATAGTGCAAGGGGCTGTAACCCTCTGCGCAATAATCTGGGTAGTAATACCCTCTATCGGCAGTTCTCGCGCAGGATAAATCGGCAGCAACACAACCTCATCGGCAAGGCTCAAAGCCTGAGCAAACTCCTCGTACAAGTCTCGCGTGCGGGTGTAGAGGTGCGGCTGGAATACAGCCGTAAGTTTGCGACCAGGGAACATCTTACTCACCGAGGTTATCGCTGCGCTCAGTTCACGCGGATGGTGGGCATAGTCGTCCATATAGACCGCCTTCGGGGTATTCACATAGAACTCAAAGCGACGCTTTACACCCTCAAAGCCCGACAAAGCAGCCCTGAGAGCATCAAAATCGACACTCTTACCCTCAGCACGAGCCGCAAGCACATAGAGTGCCACCGCAGCAACGGCATTTTCAACATTAACCCAGCCCGGGATACCCAAGCGGCACTCCTCGATAGTTCCAAAAGGGGTCACAATGTCAAAGGTGTAGTGACCCGTAGGGAGCAGATTGAGATTTGTGGCATAAAAGTCTGCAGGGGTATTATAGGCATAGCTATAGACCTCAATAGCCTCGTTATCCACAACCACATCTACACCCGACTTGATTACCACAGCGCCACCCGCCTTAATACGGCCGATAAATTGTCGGAACGCATCCTTAACAGCCTCGTGCGTGCCATAGATATCCAAGTGGTCAGCATCGGCAGATGTCACCACCGCAACATCGGGCGTAAGCTGCAAAAATGAGCGGTCAAACTCATCAGCCTCAACAGCCAGGCGCTCTCCCTGACCCAAAACGAGGTTGGAGTCAAAGTTCTTTGAGACACCCCCCAAGAAGGCACTTCCCTCACCTGCGGCAGCACTATTGAGCCACGCCACAAGGGTCGAAGTAGTTGTCTTGCCGTGCGTACCAGCCACAGCCATCACATACTTACCCACCGACAGTTCGCCCAGCATCTGCGAACGCTTCAGCAGACGATAGTTGCCATTGGAAAAGTGTTGCATCTGGCGATTGTCCGACGGGATAGCGGGGGTATAGACCACAATAGTGTCGCGCTCCAAAAATGGAGCAGGCACAGCCTCAAGAGCATCGTCATAGCATATCACTGCGCCCTCCGACACAAGACGGTCGGTAAGCGGTGTGCGTGTACGGTCATAACCCGCTACTGCACAACCTTGATGAAGGAAGTATCGAGCCAAAGCGCTCATACCGATACCTCCGATACCCAGAAAGTATAACTTGCGGTTTGCCATACTACTTACAACACTTTAGCACCTCGGCTGCAACGCGGTCGGCCGAGTCAACGATAGCCAACTTAGAGATATTCTTTGAGAGCATTGTCAACATACCCTCATCACCCACAAGGCGCAGAACCGTTGACATAGCGCAATCCACAGCCTCCGAGTCGGCAACCATAAGAGCCGCCTTCTTATCGACCAAAGCCTTAGCGTTCTTTGTCTGATGATCCTCGGCAACATTTGGCGACGGCACAAAGAGTGTCGGCTTACCGGCCAAGCACAACTCCGAAACGGTACAAGCACCACTGCGCGAGATAACCACATCGGCAGCCTTATAGGCGTAGTCCATACGGTCAATAAAGGCATTCTGCCAGATATGAGTTGTTGGATATTGCGCCAGAAACTGCTTCATCTCCTGCTCATAGAAGCGACCCGTTTGCCAGATAACCTGCACCGGAGCCTCTCCCGAAAGGGTCATAATCCACGAACGCATCATATTATTGAGCGTACGCGTTCCCAACGAGCCTCCCACAACAAGCACCACAGGCAGAGAACTATCAAAACCGAAGTACTCCAAAGCCTCCGCTCTATCAATCCCCTCAGCCGAGAAGGCCGAACGAAGCGGATTGCCGGTCTTTACAATACGCTCAGCAGCAAAGAAGCGCTCCATATTGTCGTACGCCACGCAGACGCTCGTAGCTCTCTTGCCAACAATCTTGTTAACAAGACCCGCATAGGAGTTCTGCTCCTGAATAACGGTCGGAATACCCATACGCTGCGCCGCCCACAAAACAGGAGCCGAAGCGTAACCGCCAAAACCTACAACAACATCTGGCTGAAAACCCTTAATTATCTTTCGCGCCTGTAAAACGCTCTTGACAATCTTAAAGGGCAACAGCAGATTTTTAAGCGACAAACTACGCTGAAGACCCGCAATTGGTACACTCACTATTCTATAGCCCGCCTTTGGCACAGCGGTCATCTCCATACGCCCCTCTGCTCCAACAAAGAGAATCTCAACCTCCTGCTCACCCAATGCACGCTTAAGTGCCTGAGCCACAGCGATTGCCGGATATATATGACCACCCGTTCCGCCACCGGAAAGTATTACTCGTTTCATAAAAATAGATTTTAATCCTAATTAACGACAAAGATAGTAAAAATTAACCGACTATTAAACCTAAAAACAATAAAAAAGCAAGGCTGTCGAAAAAAATTTTCAACAGCCTAACTTTGTTAAAAGTTATAGAGTCTTTTTACCGTCAAATATTACCTTCTGCCACCACCCAAAGCTATACCAAGGCCAAGACCGAAGTGAGAGTTGTTCTGATTAAGCTTTTCGCTTTGAATATGCTTGTAGTAAAAAGTTAGGCGGAAGCGGTGCATAATCTCAACACCTACGCGTGGCATAACGCAGAAAGCGGCACCCTTAATTCTATCTTTATCAGTAATATCGCCAATCTTCATAGGTTGCATATTATCAATCATCGCACCACCCAGACCAATACCAACAAAAGGAGAGATAAAGCCCTTGCGATTAATGTTGAAGTCAAAAACACCCATCACATTGAGTGAACTAAATCTAAACAGATCCTTACTATCTTTAGGCTCACGCGCAAAAGAGTTGCCATCGAGATGCAAACCCACATCAAACGGCTTCTCCCTAAAGTTGTAGCGCAACTCCACACCGATATTTGTACCGACCTTGTTTTTATCAAAATTAAGTTTCTGGGTTGGCGAGATTACAGCGACATCTATCTCCACCTCAAACATACCCACAGGAGCAGCATTACCCTTAGCCGAAACATCGTTTATACCAACAAACATCGCCACAAAAAGGGCAAAAATCAAAAATCTAAACTTCATAATTGTGCTAATTTCTGGTTATTATATCACAAAATTATAAAAAATTTGTCAATTTGCAAAATAATATATACCTTTGCGCCACAATTGCGGATATGGTGTAATTGGTAGCCACGTCAGACTTAGGATCTGATGCCGAGAGGCGTGGGGGTTCGAGTCCCTTTATCCGCACTTCTTAAAATTTGAGGAGAAATTTTCGGATTTCTCCTCATTTTTATTTTTATAACCGCTTGATATTCTTTGAATTATAGAGAGTGCCTGATTGCAGTTGATGGTTCGATAATTGCCAATTTCTTTATCCCATAAAATTCCGCTTGGAAACAGCAAATTTTGGATTTTCTGGCATAATTCTAATTCTGAATCGCTCCACAAACTGCCTAATTTACAACAAGTTGCAACTACTTCCTCAACCGTTGAAGTAAGGTTCGATAAATTTCTTTTTACCTTTGCGATTTCTATCTCGATTTTGGCGAGTTTCTCCTGGATAACCTCCACGGTAGTCGTATAAATATCTTCGTCAATATCTCCCATTCCACGACTGACCTTGCACTTCTTCAACTTGTTCTCCAACTCGCTCTTCTGCTTCTTCAAAAGTGACAACTGCTCTTTATGCTCGCTATCTTCCTCGAAAATGATGCCCGACACCACATCGCTGAACCACTCCAACAGCGTAGCTGGGATAGCATAGGTATCCAACAACTCGGCGTAAAGGCGGTGCACCTTCTTTGCCGATACATTGTTCTTACAACCGACCTGGTTACACTTATAGTAGTCGATGTTTTTACGCTTGACGGTATATGCCGTTAGGGGCAGACCATCTTCGGCACAACGGATATGACGCTTTAAGGGGAAACGGGGTGTTTCCGCCTTAACTTTGTAAACACCCGTTCTACCACTTAATATCTCTTGCACTTGCAGGAACTCCACCCACGAAATGATTGCGGGATGCTTACCGTCGATAATCTCCCCATCGGTGAATTTACTCTGAATTTTGCCCGCATAGAATGGGTTGGTGAGTATCTTATGCAACTTCTGCTTGCTCACACTCAATCCCATTGCCGACAATCTGTCCATAATACGGAAATTATCCACGCCCTGCAATTTCC
>JAFNYE010000002.1 GCA_017383345.1 Alistipes sp.
AGAACCGGTTATCAGAAATGCAACGGTCACCGTCAGTATCTGTCGCAGATTTTAATTGAAGAGATTGTTGCATAACCTTAAAATCGTTAAAGAAGTATGGCACACAAAAAAGGTGTAGGTAGTTCCAAGAACGGCCGTGAGTCAGAGAGCAAACGACTCGGCGTAAAGCTTTATGGTGGTCAGGTAGCGAAAGCAGGCAACATCATCGTTCGTCAGCGCGGTACTGTTCACAACCCAGGTGAGAATGTAGGTATGGGCAAAGACCACACCCTCTTCGCACTTGTTAACGGTGTGGTAGTATTTACCAAGAAGGCTTCTGGCAAGAGCTATGTAAGTGTAACTCCACTTGCATAATTATCCTTGTCTTTAATAAAAAAACACTCCTTTTCGGGGTGTTTTTTTATTTTATTTACTATCTTTGTGCAAGTTAAACCTAATAACCGATATATGAAAAAATTTACTTCACTGCTGCTTCTAATTCTACTATGCACAAGCAGCGCCTTAGCTTGGGACAATCGCGGTCACTCGACAGTAGCTTACATTGCCGAGCGTCACCTAACCCCTCGCGCTAAGAGCAACCTTGAGCGTTACATCGGCAACCGCTCAATCACCTACTACGCCTCTTGGATGGATTACAACCGCACAGATCCTCCATACGATGTTACCCATGACTGGCATGTGGATTATTGGACCAACGATATGCGTACCGATGCTCAGGGCAACGCTCTGCCTCCGGTATCGACCTCCAACCTCAAGCGCATCGTGGAGGAGATGAGCGACTATCGCTCTCTAAGCGACTCTCTGGTCAATCTGCACATCAAGTGTATTGTCCATTTAGTGGGCGACATTCACTGTCCTGTACATATCAACTTTGCCGACTCTCGCCCTATGCGCGTTAAGGAGGGTAAAAAGACCCTCAAAGTTCACGCTATGTGGGATGCCAGAGTGTTAGCAAGCAAGCACGACGGCACATCGCCTATGCAGCTCTCTACCGAGCTTGATACCTACACTGCCGAGCAGATTGCAGCCATACAAAAGGGCTCTATTGACGATTGGCACAACGAGAGTGTTGAGTACTCTAAGCGCGCTATCGAGATGATACCTCAGAACCAGCAGGTATCATACGAGAGCTACTTCAACAGCGCCATAGAGATTGCCGAGAACCGTATTACCGTTGCAGGTTACCGCCTTGCAGCTATCCTTAACTCAATATTTGACAAATAGTATGAAGAAGATTTTAGCTATAGCAGTTGCTCTGCTCTTCACATATAACACCTACGCTTGGTCGCGCGCACTTCACGCAGCAGTTGCTGCCATTGCCGAGGATAACCTCACCGAGCAGGCTAAGCAAAATATAACCAACGCTCTGGATGGTAAGAGTATGGTTTACCACGCTCAGTGGCTCAAGGATGTGGGTGGCACACCTGAATATGCACACACCCGCGCTTGGCGCAATGTTGCAATGACCCCAAAGGGTAAACTTATCGTTGGCAAGAAGGCTCAGAAGCACGCCGAGCCAAGCATTCAGAAGGCTCAGGCTTACGACGCTCTTATTGCTGCAGTATCGGCTATTGAGTCCGGCAAACTTAACGAGAAGGAGCTGGCAGACAATATCCGCTACATCATCACTATCACCGCCGACTTGCACTGCCCTACTCACTACATCTTTACCGATATGATTGAGAAGCGCAAGTCGTACTACTACTATGACGGCAAGAAGCATCGCTATGACCTCTATTGGGAGAATTCTGCTGTCAAAGGCACATTCTCGTGGCGCACAAATGAGTTTGTTCACCAGCTTAGCCGCAAGACCCCTGAGCAGGTTGCTCAAATAACCAAAGGCAGCATTACAAGTTGGATTACAGGCAACGCACCACTCTACCGCGACATCTATATGATGCTTGACACAGGCACCAGCTTTGACAAAAAGGGTCTGCGTAACTGGCAGAACAAAATATACCCTATCGCAACCGAGCAGATTGCTGTTGCCGGATATCGTTTGGCCGCAATACTCAATGGTCTATTTGACAGCTCAGTACCAAATGTAAAAACCAAATAAGCAACCACTATGAAGAGATTTATCATACTTTTAGCTGCAGCACTTATCATCAGCAGCAACACCGAAACCTTTGGTTGGGGTCGTGAGGGCCACGCTACAATATGCTACATCGCTGAGCGTCACCTCACTCCAAAAGCTAAGGAGAATATTGAAAAGTGCATTGACGGCAAATCTATAGTCTATTACTCATCGTGGCTGGATTGCCACCGCGCAGAGCACAAGTCGTGGGGCAAACTGAGCCATGTATGTCACTACGACATCGACACCAAGGAGCCTATTGGCAAGCCGTACAAGTACATCAAGTCGTCAATCAACAAACTCAAGAACTACCAGAACCTTACCGACTCGGCTCTTAAGGTTACAATCTACCACTTTGTTCACTCATTTGGCGACTACCACTGTCCGGGCCATGTAGCTCTTTATGACCGCTCAGGCGAAAAGGCCAAGCGCGTTCACACAGCAAGCTACGACATCTATCTTCAGCCTAAAAAGACCCGTTTCCACTACCACACTTTGTGGGATAGCGGCCTTATCCTTCAGTATCACTCCGATTGGGGTTATATGGATTGGGCTCACGCATTGGATAATAATGTTCCGCAAGAGTATATCGATCGCGTAACAGCGGGCACTCTTGAGGATTGGCTTACGGAGGTTGCCACTTTGACTCACGAGAAGTATGACATCTTCCGTCGCGTACCTGCAAAACCAAAGGATACCCCCGACAACGAGCTGACCATAGTAGATAGAAACCTTATGAACGAGTATGTCGAGTTTGTGTCAGACCAACTGCTTATTGGCGGACTTAGAATGGCTAAATTGTTAAATGAATTTTTTGGAAACTAATATTATGAAGCGTATTTCAACCCTTATCCTTCTCGCCCTTATTATTCCGCAGATTGCATTTGCATGGGGCAGACTTGGCCATAGAACTGTTGCTGAGATTGCTGAGCGCAACCTTACTCCAAAGGCAAAGGCCAACATTGAGAAATTCACTAACGGCACTCCTCTTTGGAAGTACTCACTTTGGCTTGATGAAATTCGCGACGAGGAGCCATACAAGACAGCAACCTACGGCTGGCACGCATCAATTGTCGATAGCGACTGTACCTCTCCTCAGATTATCCGCGACCGCTACCGTCAGGGTCAGGATGCTGTAACGGCGTCATATCAGATGACCGAAATTCTCAAGGACTACCGCAACCAGACCGACTCGGCTGTAATGGTTGCTCTCAAGAGCCTCATTCATACCGTCGCAGACTTCCACTGCCCTGGCCATGTGCGCTATGTAGATTTTGAGAACAAGGGTCGCTTTGCTGTCAACTTCTATGGTAAGATGACCGATATGCACAAGGTTTGGGATACCGCTTGTATCACCAAGTTCCGCCCAAAGCATAACCAATTTCAGTATGCTGACCTGCTTAACACCTTGGACAAGAAGCAGATTAAGGCGCTGACTAAGGGCGACTATCAGCAGTGGTTTGAGGATGCTGCACGCGATGTTCAGCCTGCTCTCTATTGGGTATATGACACCCACCGCATCGAGAAACTTGATGACAAGTTCTTGCAGAAGGGTGGCCCACTTTGCGAGCAGCTTATGCAGAAGGCCGGTTACCGTTTGGCAGCTGCATTAAACGCTATTTTCAAGTAAAATGAGGAGGGTTTGCACCATTTTTTTGGTTTTGTTGGCCCTGCCTCTCCAATCGTTTGGTTGGGGTCGCTTGGGTCATAGAACTATCGCCGAGATAGCCGAGCGCCACCTTACCGAGTCGGCAAAGGAGCGCATTATGCACTACACAGGCTCAGTACACCTTGCCGACATATCTACTTGGATGGATGAGGTCGCAGGCACAGAGCCTTATAAATACCGTCTGCGTGGTTGGCACGCTTCTATTGCAACCGAAAAGTGCAAAAGCCCCGTATCTGTGCGTGAAGAGTACCGCAAGGGTCGCGACGGTGTAACCGCCGTTGAACAGTTCCAGCAGCGCTTGGTTCAGCCAGAGCGTGTGAAGGACTCGATTGTATTGGTAGCCATAAAGTGCCTCGTTCATATCGTTGGCGATGTGCACTGCCCCGTTCATGTACGCTATACAGACTTCAAAAATGGCGGCGATTTTCAAATTCAATTTTATGGCAAAAGTACCAAATTCCACGCAGTGTGGGATGCGGGTGTAATCCAGCGTGGTAGCGGCTTTGGCTACAAAGATTATAAAAAGTATGCTGACCGACTCGACACCTACACCGACAAGCAGATTACCAAAGTAACAAAGGGCAATATTCAAAGTTGGTTTGAGGACGCTGCTAAAACCGTAAGGCCAACAATACACGACTTCAAAGCGGGCGATGAGGCCGGCAAAGAGTGGGTAGAATCTGTGCTACCTATGGGTGAGGAGCTGCTGCTCAAATCGGCATACCGCCTTGCTAAAACATTAAACGATATTTTTGGAGATAAATAAACCTAAAAACTAATAAAATTATGAAAAAACTATTAATCTTAATCATTGCGCTTCTTCCGCTCTATGCATCAGCGCAACACAATCCTGAGGTTCTGCGCTCACCTGTAGCACAAGCTGCAACACGACCAGACATTGTACTTCCTGTTGTTAACGGCTTTAACATCTACAAGGCCGACCTTCACACCCACTCAATCTACTCTGATGCCGATGTGACCCCTGCTCTGCGCGTTCGCGAGGCTTTCTATGATGGTTTGGACGCTATTGCTATTACCGAGCATATCGAGTACCGCCGTATTGAGCCTAAGATGCTCAAGTTCCTCAAGGGCTACACAGGTGGCAAGGCTCTGAAGGCCGAGAATAACGATGTTATCCGCGAGCCGGGTACTGAGCGTGGTATATTGGCGGATCTCAACTATCCTGTTGCTGAGGCTGTTAAGGAGAGTAAGAAGTGGGGCGTTTTGGTTATCCCTGGCGCAGAGATTACACGCGAGCCTGTAAAGATTGGCCACTTCAATGCCCTCTTTACTAAGGACAACAACGCTATTTATGACCCAGATGCGCTTCAGAGCATCCGCAATGCTCGCAAGCAGGGCGCTATTATTCAGCACAACCACCCAGGTTGGCGTCGTACATCAAACGCTAAGACCGAGTTTGAGAAGCAGGCCTATAGCGAGGGTCTTATCGACGGCGTAGAGGTTGCAAATGGCGGCTCTCTATACCCTAATATAATAGATCGCGCGCGCGAGGAGAACCTCTATGTTGCGTCTAACACCGATATCCACATCACTACAGCCGAGTACTACAGATTAAAGAACCAGCTGCGTAATATGACTCTTATCTTCGCTAAGGAGTGTACTCTGAAGGGTCTGCGCGAAGGTTTGGAGGCAAAGCGCACCTTGGCATACGCCGGTGGTTATATTATGGGTGGCGAGCAGCTGCTTAAGGATCTGTTCCTTGCATCTATTAAGTGGGAGGTTATCGGCACCGAGAAGAAGGGCGCACGCAAAGTTCTTGTTACCAACTGCTACTCACTCCCATTTGAGTATAAGACATCAAAGAACGCTTACCCTATCGTTTTGGCACCTGGCCAGTCAGTACTCCACACCGTTGCTAAGGATAAGGACCTTAACCTTACCGTTACAAGTATGCTCTGCGGCGATGGCGCTAATCCAAAGGTTAAATTGGTGGTTAAATAGCGAGCCAACACATCAAAAGATGCATCTACTCCCGTGGGTAGATGCATCTTTTTTGTTAAAAGTGTGCTGAATTAAAAAATTTTTTTTAACTTTGCCATAGTAATTCTACCCAAACTATGAGGAGTATATCCATACTTGGCAATATATTCCCTCTCCGAAAAATCGGGGGGGGGATTTTTGTACCTCTAAATCAGTAACTTACGAGTTTTTAAGCTATTTTACCAGGCGACAGAGTCTTTCTGCCGTCTAATACCGTTTTGTCTATAATTATCCATAAACAAACTATTATTAATTCACTAAAACCAAACATCTATGAAAAACATTTTTCGTTTTCTGATGGCTGCTGTCATTTTCTTTGGCGCAGTTTCTTGTGCTAAGGAGGATATCTCGTCTTCTTTAGCAGGTGG
>JAFNYE010000034.1 GCA_017383345.1 Alistipes sp.
GCCTTGAGGAGATTGGTAAGAGCAATAACCTCGTTCGCCAAATCATTGACCACGCGCTGCTGTCAAACGGTATGCTGAAGGGTAAAAACCTAACCGACTTTATACAGCGCTCTATTGAGCTGATTGAGAAGTAGGGTAGAGTCAAATAAAAAGATGGTGTCCAAAAAAAACATTGGGCACCATCCTTTTTTATGCTGCTCAGACTAATTCCAGCCGCCTACGCCACCTTCGAGTTCAATCTCGACCTTCTCCTGGTCAGGTGAAGTGTTGAGTGTCACATTAATGGTGTGCATCTTACCCGGGCGAAGCGAAATGCTTGTATCAAACAGGTAAGCAATGCCATCCATTGACACCTCGATAAGCGGAGTGCTGCGCTGAATAAACTGAGGCACAACTATAGCGTCAAAGGTGTCGCTGTCCAACTGGCGCATAGTTATGGTCTTTCTGCCACCCTGAGGGTCAACCTTGAGTGAGCCGATAGTCCAATCGACTATTGCCGAAGTGGCTGTGTCGTAGATGTGAACGCTGATGTTCTTTGACAACTCGCCCTCAAAGTCCTTACCGCGCAAGATGTTAACCACAATGCGGCTCATCAAGTGCTGGAACTGAAGATGTACGGGAGCATAAGTTACCTGCTGCTCGCCATTGTCGAGGGTTATAACCTGCGGAGGCTCAACACCCTCGGCCTTTGCCCACATAAGGTCGGACGCCTCGTAGCCGCCCAAGCCGTTGACTGAGCTGGTGGTTGATTGGTCGGTTGCAATCTCAAAGCGGACGCCTGACATCGGTCCTGTTGGCTGATAAGGGTAGAAGCCGTAGAAGTCGCACTTTGATGCGCTCCAATAGAGGGGCTTTTCAGCTAACCACTGCTCTCCGTCAAAGGTCATAGGCTCGTTGTTAATGTAGTTGCCGAAGCTCTGCACCTTGCTTACCTGGTCGCCGTTGTACTCTACAGCATAGAGGCTCAGGCAGTCACCAGTCTCAAAGTTGGTCATTGATGCGCGTGTGCCCAAAGAGGTCTCAATACGGATGATATTGGGATCTATAGGCTCGGTTGGCGCAAAGTTCTCTTTGGTGCAGCCGATTGTCAAAATCAGGGCTGCTAATGCTATATATTTTCTCATTGTCGTGACTATTTATTAGTTTTCAAACGGAGAGTTACCCATAAACTTTGGAGGCATCTGCTTTGCAGCGCTTGCCATAGATGTAATGGTTGGCTCTGAAGCCGAGAATACCGACTTGGTTACAAAGTCGTTGTTTGACGCATCGCGTACATCCTTTGCGTAGAACTTGGTAATGCTGAAACGCTGACCCGAGTAACGCATTATGCGCTCAACCATCTCCTGACGCGAAATGGCGCTGTAGTAAGGCACATTGTTGTTCATACAGCTGTTTGCCTCAGAGCGATAGATGCCGCGAGAATGGAAGTAACCGCCCTCGTACATATCGACCTTATCGGTATAGTCAGGATGAGCAAAGAGGTGTGCCCACTCGACTGTCTTGTGGTCGCCATTGTCAGAAAGGTTGCGATACCAACCACGACCCTTGCCTTCGTAAAACTCCTTAAGGTGTGAGCAACAATTACAATTGCACGTCTGAATAAATGCGTTGTGGTAGATGTACTCATCGCCGAGCTTTGCAAAGCCGTGGCCACCCGCCTCGTGCTGAACAATACCGCGATAGTCAAACGGATAGGCATCGCGGCTCATAGGGCAAACAGCAATAGCCGATCCATCGCCCCACATATAAGTCACACCGCCATAGTCGGTTGTATTCTCAACCATTACAATGAGCGACTGGTGAAGATTGTTACGCTTGACAGTCTCTGCCTTCATTGCATACTCAAATGTAATGTCGGTGTTAGGAGCAATACCGTCGAGAGAGTACTGAGAGCCAAACTTAGCATCCTTTATGGTGTTGACACTACCCATACCGCTATCAACCGACATACCTACAACGGTATAGACATTGAAGTGGTCACGGTATGTCTTGTAAGGCTCAATTGCAAAGAAGTAACCTATAGCCTCGTTAATGCCGTTAAGGTAGCTACCCGTAGCAATATCGCGCGCATCGAAGCAGTCGCCCATAAAGACAAGATTTACACCCTTCTTAGGGTCAACGGCGGTAGAGGGTTGGTTGAGAATAACCTCGCCATCGTAGTTGTCGCAGTCGTACTGCTGAACAGCCATATTGACTCTCTGCTCTTTGTTTGTAAGCAGGAATACAATGTCACCCGCGCGACCCTTGTGAGTCTCAGTTATCCAATTACCCCACTCATCCATCTCCTCAAAGGTAAAGGTGTCGGTTGTGCGAGCCATTTGGCTTACGGTAATGGTTACCTCAGTACGACCTACGCCCGACGATGGGGTAACACTTACCCACTCAGGGCAACTCTCCACCTTCCACGGATCGCCCGACGGCACGCGGAGCATATAGTTGTTTGTAAACTCAGCATTGAGTGCGCGAATATGCTTGCGCGAGATACTAAAGTCGTAGTAAGGGCTGATACGCTTAAAGTCTGCCCAACCGTTTGCAGTCTGGTAGAGCGGAACTGACTGCTCAGGCACCTGGAGAGTCAGGTTATCCTTACCAATGCCGTCAAATGCGCCACTACCTACAACAGGCGGCATAGCTGCATCGCAACGGAAACTGGTTATGTAGTAGCAGTTATTAAACGCACTGCTACCAATAGTTGTAACCGTTGAAGGTATTGTTACGGCAGGAATGTTACTACATCCACCAAAAGCATTTTCACCAATAGTCATAAGCCCCTCGGGCAGAACTACAGGTTCGCTTAGGCGTCTATTGGAACCGAACGCAGAAGCCTCAATCTTAACCAACTCGCTACCATCCTCAATTATTACGCTTGAGAATGAGTTGTATTGAAATGCATTACTACCAACAATCTGTACAGACTTTGGAATAACAAGCTCGCCTTGGAATTTACAGCTGCCGAATGTAGAGCCTTCTATTTTTTTAATACTCTTACTTAGTATTAGCTGTCCATCAAACGGACAATAGTAAAAAGCACTGGATCCAATCTCAGTTACACTCTCAGGAATAACCAAATCGCCCGTGAAACCACAATAAATAAAACAATTATTAGGAATAGTAGTCAACTTAGATGGTAGTACAAGATTGCCGCTTAACATTCTACAACTATAAAACGCATTGCCACCAATACTCTCCAGACTCTCAGGAAGCACAAGCGAGCCTGCAAGGGATTTGCAATCGTCAAACGCGAAATCACCAATACTTCTCAATCTTGGCGAAAGGTCGAGTGAGGATATATTTGTGCTTTGGAAAGCACTGTCACCAATCTCTACACAATCGTCGGGGATAATCAGCGCACCTGAGAGGGTAGTGCGTCTGAAGGCTTCGCTGCCAATCTTTGTAACAACCTCAGGAAAGACAAAACTTACAAGACTCGATTTATCTCTAAATGCCTCGCCAGGAATAACATCATCTTCGTTATAATCAAGATAAATACGGAACTGTGTACCATCTTCTCGTACAACATCAATTACGGGATGTCTATTTACAGACATATTAGATACAAATTCTCCTGTTCTGTCCTTGTATTGCTCAAATCCCATTTTATAGAGTTCTTCGTATGTTTTTACAGCAACAATTTTACTCTCCTTGAGGTTTATGGCTTTAAGGATATCCATCTTGTCGCGCATAAAGAAGAAGTCAACTGCGCAGATTTTACCGCTCACCTTGAGGTTTTTAATCTTAGCGGGGTTTTTGCCGTCTGCCA
>JAFNYE010000035.1 GCA_017383345.1 Alistipes sp.
TGTTCTGGACCATCTATCGATACGCCTACAAGGAAGTTGTTATCGCGCAAAATAGCGCACCACTCGTCATCTATAAGCAGGCCATTTGTCTGAATTGAGTTTTCGACGGTACGACCCTCGGCATACTTTTGTTGTAGTGCTACAGCTTTGCGAAAAAACTCCTTGCCAGCAAGTAGGGGTTCGCCACCGTGCCAGGCAAAGGCTATAACGGGCGAGTTGTTGCCATCGATATTTGCGCGGATATAATTTTCAAGCAATTTGTCATCCATCATTGGCTGGTGGTGGTTGTATAGCTCCGCTTTGTCGAGGTAGTAACAGTACTTGCATCGCATATTACACAATGAACCGACGGGCTTAACCATAGAGGTAAAGCCGCGTCGTTCGTTGCGTTTAACGATATCTTCGTAGGTAAACTCTACGCTTCGTTTGCCCATTATCTTGTAATGTCGATATTGAAAGGCTCGTACTCTGCAAGATGGTGGCTCTGCTCGACATAGCCCCACATACGCTCAACAATCTCAGGGTGTGCTGCTGCTACATCCTTGTCGTCAAACTCAATATCCTTGCCCGGGGTGCTTACATCAAAGAGTTGCATTGTGCGGTTGCCTTTGTGAACATTCTTGACAAGGCCTTTCCACTTGCCTTCGCGTACGGCAATCCAACCGCCCGCAGCAGGGTACTCCCAATAGAGGTAGTCGTGCTGCAACTGAGCCTCAGGCTTGCCTGAAATTGTTGGTACAAGCGATACGCCGTCGTTCTTAGGTGCTTCTACACCTGCCAGCTCACAAATTGTCGGCATAACATCTGCAAAGTTGCCAATATGGTCGCTTACCACTCCCTGCTTAATCTTTGCAGGCCAAGAGGCGATAAACGGCATACGGATACCGCCCTCGTGAAGGGTGCGCTTACCCCAACCCTTGCCACAGCGGTAAGGTGCAGCGCTATCCATCCATACTGTTGGCGAGGAGGCGTTGTTTGCAGGACCATTGTCTGACGAGAACATAATAACGGTGTTTTCGTAAAGGCCTAAACTCTTGAGTTCTGCTATAAGTTTACCCACTTGATAGTCAAAGTAGGATATCATTGCTGAGTATGTTGCGTGAGGGTAGCGGCAAGGGTAGTAGTTGTGTGGCCAGCCGTTAACCTGACACTTTTCGCCAACAAGAGGCTCCTCGTCGCCATATTTTGCTACATACTTCTCCACCCACTCCTTTGGCGCTTGTAGTGGCGAGTGTGGGAATGGTGTAGTCCACATAAGGAAGAATGGTTTGTCCTTGTTTGTGCGGATAAAGTCAACCAGATTGTCGTACATCACATCAGGTGCATATACCTTATCCTCGCTATACTTGTCGTAGCTGCTCCAGTCGTATGGGTTGGCGCCCTCGTCGAGTTTTGTTCCCGGATGTAGCACCTTGCTGCGGTCGTTGATATAGACCTTCTCTCCGTTTTTCCACATATAGTGCGGATAGTAGTTGTGTGCTACGCGCTGACATACGCAACCGTAGTAGAAATCGAAGCCCATATCCCACGGTGCAGAGCCGCTCGCAGGACCTCCGATACCCCATTTGCCAACCATACCGGTAGTGTAGCCCGCTTGCTGCATAACTGTTCCGAGTGTCGGCGTGTCAGGCTTTAAGCCCATCTGACCCTCAATGCTCGGATCGCGCTCTACCATATCGTAGTTCCAAATGCCATCTTCTACTCGACCCTCTACATTCTCGCGGATTTGAGAGTTGCCCATATTTTGACCTGTCATAAGGCAGGCGCGTGAAGGAGATGACACGGGAGCGGCGGTGTACATATCGGTAAAGCGAACACCATTCTGAGCGAGAGCGTCAATATTTGGCGTCTCGGTCTTGGTTTGGCCGTAGCAGCCAAAGTCGCCATAGCCGGCATCGTCCATAAGTATAAAGATGATGTTAGGACGCTCCGTATTCTCCTTTTGTGCAGAGTCGCAACTACTGCATACTATAGGCGTAGCTACTGCTGTAGGTGCAGCCACGCAGAGGGCGGTTTTTGAGAGTTTGGTTATTTTCATAGTCAGTTTTTTGAGTTATTGATGCAAAAATATAAAAAAAGTTTGAGAGTTTGGTTGTTTGAACAAAAAAAAGTCGTATCTTTGCGCGCTATGTTTAACTAAAAATATTTTACAATTATGCCAAAAATGAAAACTAATGCCGCTGCAAAGAAGCGTTTTACTTTCACCGGCACAGGTAAGATTAAGCGCAAGCACGCTTATCACAGTCACATCCTGACCAAAAAGACTAAGAAACAGAAGCGTAACCTCTGCTATTCAGGTATCGTTTCACCAGCCGATGAGGCAAAGATCAAGACTCTGCTCGTTAAGTAATTAACAGCCGAGCAAGTTAACTTTATTTATTAACCGGAGTGAAACAGCCCTAAAGAGTGCGAGAGAATCGTGCCGCTGTTAACTTCATCAAAAACTTTTAATTATGCCACGTTCAGTCAATGCTGTTGCGTCACGCGCAAGAAGAAAAAAGGTTTTGAAGCTTGCCAAGGGTAACTTTGGTTCAAGGGGAA
>JAFNYE010000036.1 GCA_017383345.1 Alistipes sp.
CCGACCTGGTATATTTTGGATGGAGTAGGCTGCTTAATTGACTGAGCAACAGGAGCTACGCCAACAAGTGTCGAAACGACAGAAACCAACTCAGTAAATCGAGTTTTGAAATCAGGATAAGCCTCAATCCAATGTCGGTTGTTGAGCATTAGATAAAACTCATCATAATTCTCAAGATTAGCAGTATCAATCTTATATGGAACTATCGGCTTGCGATTTGAAAAGGCGATATTTATCTCACTCTCCACCCACGGAGAGATAGCTGACTGTTCAGAAAAGACAAGCACAACAACTTTGCAATCCTTGATAGCCTTTGAAATAACAGATGCATATTTAGCGCCGACAGGAATATCTCTCGGTGCCATCCAACACTTAATATGGTTATCCTCTAACTCGTGACATATAGCCTGAGCCGTAGTTGCGTTCTTAGAAGAGTAACTTATAAATACATCGTGATACATAGTTTGGGTATATTTATACAAAGGTAGCGAATAAATCGTAGAACACAAAATTACAGACAAAAAACTTAGACTTTATCCTTCCATTTATTGTAAAGGGTAGCAGCAGTAGTCAAGTTCGGATATAAAAAGTATCGGCGGATAGTACCGAGTAGTACAGCCGCCGATAGTTTTTAAGGGATGTAACGAGAATGCGACGAATTACTTATTTTTAAGAATATCGCGAATCTCAGTCAAGAGCAACTCTTCCTTGCTTGGTGCTGGTGGAGCTGGTGCCGGAGCAGGCTTCTTCTCCTCCTTCTTAAGGAGCTTGTTCATAATCTTTACCATCATAAATACGCAGAACGCAAGGATAGTAAAGTCAACAACCTGCTGAATAAATGCGCCGTAGTTCCAAGTTACTGCTGGAGCAACCTCTGCTCCGCCCTCGATAACAGCCTTCTTGATAACCAACTTAAGGTTAGTGAAGTCAACACCACCAATAAGAAGACCGATAGGAGGCATAATAATGTCGTTTACCAATGAGGTTACAATCTTACCGAATGCACCACCGATGATAACACCGACAGCCATATCCATAACATTACCCTTGAGGGCAAATGCCTTAAATTCCTTCAAAAATCCCATAATATTGTGGATTAAGAGTTAGTTAATAGTTTAGCTCTATCCAATAATCATAATAACTGCATCAGTAGCGATGTTCTCACCCTCAGCAACAAGGATTTGCTGAACAGTACCCGCGAAGTCAGAAGTGATAGAGTTCTCCATCTTCATAGCCTCAAGCAGAGCAACCTCATCGCCAGCAGCAACTGCGTCGCCAACCTTAACCTTGAGCGCGATAACACGACCAGGAAGCGGAGCAACAACCTTATTACCAACAACGGCAGCCTTTGGAGCAGCAGGTGCTGCAGCAGGAGCAGCCTCGCCAATCTCAAGGATGATAGCGTCAGTTGCTACATTGTCGCCTACATTTACCAAAATCTGCTTTACTACGCCACCAAAGTCTGCGGGGATAGAGTTCTCCATCTTCATAGCCTCAAGCAGAGCAACCTCCTGACCAGGAGCAACAGTATCGCCAACCTTAACCTTAATGTCGATAACCTTACCTGGAAGTGGAGCAACTACAACCTTACCTGTAATTGGCTGCTTAACCTCAGCAACAACCTCCTTAACCTCAGCCTTAGGAGCCTCAGCTGCAGCCTTAGCCTCATAAGCCTTCTTCTTAACATTTGTCAAGTATGGTTTTGCAACGAGTGGGAAGAGCTCAAGCAAGAGAACCTCCTTCTCATTCTCAGCAAGCTTTACGCCGCCAGCCTCTGGAAGCTCCGGATTTGGCTGCTGCTGATACTTAGAGATATCGTAAGCGGTCTCCTCGCGAACGCCACAAATCTGCTGACGGAAATCAGGATTGATAGCAACAGGAGTCTTACCGTACTCACCCTTAACGAGGTTAACGAACTGGTTGTTCTTAGTAGTGTACATTGCACGACCAGCCTTCTCATCCAAAGCGCAGTTTACAGCCTGAGCGCCCACAATCTGCGAAGTTGGAGTTACGAGCGGTGGCAAACCTGCAGACAAACGCACTGTAGGAATAAGTTCCATAGCGCGAGGAAGGATATCCTCAGCCTTGAGAGCCTGAAGCTGTGCAACCATATTTGAGTACATACCACCAGGGATCTCAGCCTCCTGAACGAGCTTATTAGGTGCAGGGAAACCGAAGTAAGCCTCGATAGCCTGAGCAGCCGCAAGCAAAGTTGCGAAGTCCTCACTCTGAGCAGCCTTAACTGCGCGGTTAAGTTCAGCCTCAACCTCTGCAGGAACAGCATCAACAAGTGGGTTAAATGGCTTTGGAGCAGGCTTATCAGTACCAAATACAGAGACATTAAGCTCTGAACGAATGCCCTTAAGTTCCTCGTTAATCTTTGCAACAGCCTCCATATTTACACCCAAGTCAATACCCAACTTCTGGCAGAAGAGGTAAACCAACTCCAAAGCAGGAGCGCCGGTACCACCACCAAACCACCAGCAGTTTGTATCAACCACATCAACACCTGCAGCAATAGCTGCATATACAGATGCAAGACCATAGCCAGGAGTACAGTGTGTATGGAAATCAACCGGGATAGATACAGCCGCCTTGAGTTTCTTAACCAACGCGCTTACACGCTGTGGCGGAATAAGGCCTGACATATCCTTGATAGTAATCATATCAGCACCGAGAGCTGCAAGCTCCTTAGCCTTACCTACGAAATAGTCGTCGGTAAATACTGCAGCAGGGTTCTTCTTACCCTTAATCTTATCCCAAAGGCTCAACTTTGGATACTTAGGGTCAACAGTATAACAAACAGCGCAGTCAGCAATACCGCCATACTTCTTAACATACTTAATAGTTGACTTTACATTGTCAACATCGTTCAAGCAGTCAAAGATACGCATAATACCTAAACCGCTCTCAATTGAGTTACGGCAGAAGCCCTCGATAATTTCATCGGTATAAGGAGCATAACCAAAGAGGTTACGACCACGAGAGAGAGCAGTCAGCTTAGAAACATCACCTACAGCCTGCTTAATACTCTCAAGACGAGTCCACGGGTTCTCGCCCAAATAACGCATAACAGAGTCAGGTACAGCACCGCCCCACACCTCCATAGCAAAGAAGTGTGCATCCTTGTAGAGTGGCAAACAGCGCTCTACTTGTGCCTGAGTCATACGAGTTGCAAACGATGACTGCTGACCATCACGCAAAGTCAAATCTCTAATTTTCAATACTTTAGCCATAATGTTAGGTTTTATAATTTGTGTTTAGTAAATCTCTATTGTTAATCAACTAACAAAGATAATAAATTTTACTTATCAAATCAAGATAAAAACAAAAAAAAGTGACATTTTTTTTGAATGCCACTTTTATAGGTAATCTATTAGACTAATCTTTGTAAGTATTAAGCGCTAATCTTTTGACTACAAGCACAAAACCACCCGTAAGCACCAGATTTAACACTAATGTCAAAACCGATATAAGCAGAGCCGGTCCACCGATATTATAACCGAGCGCGATAAAGATTACTCCCGCACCTACCTCACCACGGGTAAACATACCAATAGACAAGGCCAAACGCTCCTTAATAGAGTGGTTTCGATAGAATAACATTGGTACCAACTTACCAACATTGGATAGCAACGAAACAACCAATACATGCATCAAAATCACTCCCCAAGAAGGCATTGCCTGTGAAGCCATAATACTTCCACCTTCAGAACTTACGCTCGCACTGATCTGTGGCATACTCATACCTACAAGCAACATAAAGAAGAGCGAAATAGCCGTTGAAACGCGCTCCTCAACCTTAGACTCTATATGGTTACGCTTCATAACCATACCGAGGATAAAGGCCGGCAAAAGAACCTCAATATGAAGTGCATCCTCAGGACCAAATACCGACTTAGTCACAACATAGACAATGTGAATAAAGCCAAAGATCAACACCGCATAGATAAGTATAGCCCACCACTGCTGCGGCATTTCAAAATGCGACATTCGCTTCCAACCGTACAACAATAGACCAAAGACAACAAATAGAATAACACCCATTTGCCACTGCAAGCCAATCATTGCAATTTGGAGCGGTATCATCAGCAAAATTGTATCAAGGTCGTCAAAGATTGCGAGAACTTGAATTTTACGATAAATCCAGCGCTGTTGCAAACCCAAAGCTGCAAGCATAGAGAAGAGAATACCAGCCGAAGTAGGAGCGGCAAAACGGCTGAGCAACAAGGTCTCTTTCCACGCATCTCCGCTACCCCAAAACTCAGGTGGCAGCAAGAAGAAAATATAATATACAGCGATTAATATCCACGGTGCGGCAGCTGCGAGCATTGCAACACAGTAATCCTTAACATAAATACCAACATTGTTCTTATCAAGCTCAAACTCTCTGCCCACATTAATCATAATAAAAGCCAAGCAAGTACCCAAAAGCATATAGACTGCTTTAGATAACACGACATAGCTTTCACCCATTACATCAGGCAACATCTGAGAAAACAACAAGCCGATAATCAACAAAATAGAGAACGATAAAACTTTCTTCATAAAATGGGAATCCTAAAATATATCATCACTTTCAAATTCGGGTGCAAAGATACAAAATCATTATGAAACGGACAAATATAAAATTGGGCATCCATCATTTATATGGATACCCAATTAAACAGATACTCAATCATTTATTACAATTCGTAATCGTACTCAAGAATTGTCGAAAGACGATTACCTGTCGTTGCACCGGCAAGATGAGTTGTAATTCCGAGATATAGTGTCTTGCCGCCGTTTTTAATCTGCATACCTTCAGCCTCCGAAAAGAGGTTGTCATTGAGGTTAAGAAGTCGTTTCAAGTTGTCAAAGTCAGAGACCGCCGCTACCCTTGTTCGCGGAGCAAGACGGTTGCCTTTATAATCAAACACCTCAACATAGGCGCGGGTATTATCATTCACACCACTACCCTTAACCGATTCAAGGGGCTGACCCTCATACCAAAATATCTTATCGCCATAGATAGCTTGACCCTGAAAACTACAAGAGTATGTTTTATCGTACTTACCCGTATTAAGATTAGATGTTATTCGGAACGATCCCAACGGAGTAAGATTATCCATTACTCGAGCATTAAGAGTCGTAGTACCACTTTTACGCTCCGTGTTTGTTCCAGCCTCTCCACCCCAAGTACGCTTTAGAGTTACGCTCTGCTCCTTGAGTGCCAAAACCTCATCTAAATCATAGATGATACAATGGCGCTTTCCGCTATAACTTGCCGTAACAAGCATACGGCGATGCTCAAAGTCAATACTTACTTGTAGATTTTGAACTGTATATTTTGTTCCTGACGCATCTTTATAGCTATCCAAGTAAAAATTCTCACCAGTATAGTGCTCAAATGTGGTATTTGGCTGATAGCGTAAGCGACAGAAGGTCTTGTTATTGCTATAGTCTGCACCCGCTACCGTACCATTTGAGTTTACCCACACAAAATCCTCACCGCCATCCGTAGCCTTCTCAACACAGATATTTGTTCCGTGACCAAACCAGCGCAAAAACATTCGCTCTCCACTACGAGTATTATCACCATAAACACCTCGCCTTACGCGGCTTAAAACCACCTGCCACTTACTACCCGTTGCCGAATCAGCAGAACACTGGCTAAAATAAATCCACCCATTTGGACTTGAATCATAGAAATCAAAGCACTGCATTACAGTACCTGGATATGTAAGTTGGCGTGATGAAAATATCAAACTTTCACTCAATAGGCTTTCAAGCGTTCTCGGTTCTGGTTCTGGTTCTGGCTTGGGTTCAACAACAGTAATAGATACTTTTGCGTTTAGTCCACTACATTGACACACAATATTAGTCTTTCCGACACCAATTCCCTGCACCACACCGTTGCTATTGACTATCGCTATGGACTCATCATCAGAACTCCACTCATAAGTCAAACCCTCAATTAAAGGATCTGGAGTTGCGACAAGTCTGACTACGCCACCGACCACAATAGTAGCACTACGAGGTTTAATATTTAGAGAGTTTATTACTATGTGCTCCTCTTGTGGCAGTTTATTACAAGCTACCAGAAGAGAGAGCGCACACAATAATAATTTAGAAACAATTTTCATTTTATCTTATAGAGAGTTGATTTACTCAACAACAAATGGAAGCACGGCTGCTATATCTGCCGATGATGTACCTATAAGTACTTCGTACTCTCCCGCATTGGTTGTCCACTTGTGTGACTTATCGCACCAGAATGCACACATATTCTTGTCAACCTCGAAGGTCACAACAACCTTTTTTCCGGGCTCTACAACCACCTTGCGAATTGACTTCAACTCTTTATTTGGTCGCAAAACGGTAGGTTTTTTCTCAGCAACATAGAGTTGTACAACCTCTGCTCCAGCCATATTTCCTGTATTAGTAACTTCAATGGCAACCTTGAGAGGCTTTTCATCGTTCAAAACCTTTACTTTACCTTTACTCAACACCTTTGCCTTATCAAGCGCAAAAGTTGTATAGCTCAAACCATAGCCAAATGGGAAGAGAGTCTTGATATTCTTCTTCTCATACCAACGATAACCAACAAGAATTGACTCATCATAATGAACATCATAAGTCCACGGATGGAAAGCTTTTTCGTTAGGATTACCCTTTGCCTTATTCAAATCAAAGCCTACAGGCACAGAGTTTACAGCTGGAGAGTCTGCAAAATCACGCTCAATAGTCATTGGCAACTTACCTGAAGGGTTAACCTTACCGATGATAATATCTCTAACAGCCTGCAAGCCGTTCTGACCCGGATACCAAGCATAGAGCAATGCTGCACACTTATCGGCCCACGCGGTCATATTAATTGCCGAGCCGGAGTGTACAAGTACAATAGTGTTAGGATTTGACTCGACTGCAAGACGAACAAGAGCCTCATCCTTGCGCTCCATCTCAAATGGACGCTCGGTTGACTCAGAGTCAAAGGTACCTGTTACACAAAGAACAACATCCGCCTTCTTGAGCATATCGGCTGTTGGCTTTGCTGCATAAGTTACATTTGCACCAAATGACTCACTCAACACCATCTTGAGGGTCTTATGATCATAGCCTGTGACTCGCGCAGCACCACCACCGTGAGGTACTTTATCAAGCCACTTTCCTACAACAAGGATCTTTTGAGAGGTAGCAAGCGGCAAAATACCGTTATTACGCAAAAGGACAGTTCCCTCTGCTGCTGTTTGATAACTAACATCAAGGTGAGCAGGAAGTTTCGCCTCCAAAGAGTAGTCGTACTGATTACCGCTATTATAGCGATCATACAAGCCCCAACGGATGCAAGTAGCAATGGTTGGGCGAATCATATTATCGATATCGCTCTCAGTCACAACACCCTCCGCTACAAGGTCAGCCGGTTTTTTCTTAATGTAGAACGCATTTTCACCAGGCATATCGAGGTTTTGACCTGATAGAATGACATCTTTCCAATCATAGATTGAATTCCAGTCGGACATAACCATACCCTTAAAGCCGAGTGTACCACGGAGCAAATCGGTAATAACATACTTACTTTGACCTGTCCACTCGCCATTGAGTTGATTGTAGGCCGTCATTACAGTTGCAACACCCGCATCAATAGCAGCCTTGAATGCCGGAGTATAGATCTCCATAATTGCACGCTCGTCAACAATAGAGTTGGAGCGACGGCGATAGAATTCGGTCTGGTTGCAAAGAAAGTGCTTTGCACAAGCCAAAGTTCCGGTTGACTGCATTCCTGTAACATAATCGTAGATAATCGAAGCAGCCAAGTGTGGATCTTCACCCAGATACTCAAAGTTACGACCACATCGGGCATTACGGTAAATGTTCATTCCCGGACCAAGTATTACACCGGCGCCAGCCATACGAGCCTCCTCACCTACAGCGTGACCATACTTATACGCCAAGTCTGGATTAAAAGTTGCCGCGAGCATTATAAAAGCAGGGAACTGAGTTGTACGCTCAGCAAGTTTAATCTCAGCATCATTGTGCAGACGCTGCTTGTTTTTCACGCCCATAGACGCGTCGGTGGTATAAATGTAAGGGAGCCCCTTCTCTGGCACACCCGGAAAGAAAAAACGGTTATGACCCTGAGTCATCATCAACTTCTCTTCAAGGGTCAGGCTCTTCAAAATCTCATTAGCCTTAACCTCGGCCTGTTCATAGCTCATTACCGGCTGCGCAATCACAACAGAAGCGGCCATTAAAGCAAAAATAGATACGAGTAATCTCTTCATAATTTATAGGTTAAATTTGTTTTCCCATATATGACGGCACAACATCAATTTGGCACCTTTATCGCTCAAAAATAGCAATAAATTTTGAATTTGGAGTAGCATATCAAAAATTTTAGTACCTTAGCACCCAAATTAATAATGAACAAGGATGAAATTGCTTATACTCTCCGATGAGGCCATAAAGACAGTTGAGGATCTTATTATTCCCGACAGTGTCCAAAAGGCACATTTAGCCAAAGCTGTCAAAAAGATAGCTGAGACCGATTACGAGCAACTACTCAACAATATGTTTGAGCAAGCTCTATGGATAGGTCTTAAGGTTATTCTGGCTATCGCAATATACTATGTCGGCAAGATTATAACCAATTGGATTATCCGCATTATGACCCGCTCATTTGAACGCCGTAATGTGGACATATCATTACGCAATTTCTTGCGTAGTATGGTTAAGGTTACAATGACAATCTTGGTTATCATTGCCGCCATTCAGACTCTTGGTATCAACACTTCGTCCTTCCTGGCATTATTTGCATCGGCAGGTTTAGCCATCGGTATGGCTCTTAGTGGCACTCTCCAGAACTTCGCAGGTGGCATTATCCTACTTCTACTCCGACCATACCGTGTTGGTGATTATATTACAGCACAAGGCCAGTCCGGCACAGTTAAATCTATTGGTCTGTTTTCAACACAATTGAGCACACCAGACAATAGAATTATATATGTACCTAATAGCGCAATTTCATCATCAATTGTTGACAACTACTCGCAGCCAACCACCCGTCGTATTGACTGGAACATCACTATCTCATACGGCGACGATGTAGATGTTGCCCGTGAGGCGATACTAACTATGCTCAACGCCGACAAGCGCGTTCTTCAACAGCCCGCTGCGCCGATGGTAGTTGTTTCAGAATTAGCCGACAGCGCCGTTATTATCAAAGTGCGTGTATGGACTGCAAACGATGATTATTGGACTTTAACTTGGGATGTAAACGAATGGATATATAAGGAACTGCCTAAACGAGGCATTAACTTCCCATTCCCACAAATGGATGTTCATATTAAACAAAACTAAAAAATTATAGAACTATGGAATTGAAAGACATTTTGGCCATTTCAGGTCAACCAGGCCTCTACCGCTACATCGCACAGTCGCGCAACGGTTTTATTGTAGAGTCGCTTATCGACGGCAAGCGTGCCAACGCTACTGCATCATCTCGCGTAAGCGCACTTAGCGAGATTTCAATGTACACCGAGGGTGAGGATATTCCACTTGCAGAGGTATTTACAAAGATGTTTGCTTACACTGATGGTAAGCAGGCTCTGTCTCACAAGGAGTCTGACGCTAAACTTAAGGAGTTCTTCGGCTCAGTTATCACAGACTATGACCGCGAGCGTGTTCACACTTCTGACATTAAGAAGGCTATCGCTTGGTTTAACCTTCTCGTAGGTGCAGGTATGACCGAGTTTACCCTCCCTGAAGAGGAGGAGATAGCAGAGGAGTAAAAATCTCGGCCCATTACTCAACCGCATCCTTTGTAAGATGCGGTTTTTTTATTATATTTGCGCTACTAATATAACCAAACTAAAGTGTCTATGAACTTCTTCGACAAAACAGGTCTTCCTAAGAGCCTCTTCTGGGCATTCTTGGGTGTGCTTATCTTTATGATGGGCGATGGTATTGAGCAAACTTGGCTGAGCAAGTACATTGAGTCACAAGGTCTTGATCACGAGTTGTTGTTTACCGTTTACGGAATCTCTATTGCCATTTCATCGTGGTTATCAGGAGTAATTGCTGAAACTATCGGTGTTCGCAAGACTATGTGGCTCGGCTTTGCTATATATCTTGTCGGTATAGCAGGCTTTGCAGGTCTTGGAATGACCGGTCTCAACTACCCTACCCTGCTTACAACCTACGCAATCAAAGGCTTTGCATATCCACTATTTGCTTATACTTTCATTGTGTGGATAACCTACCGAGTAGGCAAGGAGCGACTCAGTTCGGCCCAAGGATGGTTTTGGTTTGTCTTTACGGGCGGCCTTAATGTTTTGGGAGCCTACTATGGCGCATATACAAAAGAGGCTATTGGCGTAGTTCCTACACTTTGGACATCGCTCATATTTGTCTCTATTGGTGCCATTCTTGCCCTTGTAGTCAATAAATGCCCCGACACAAATCTCTTTGCCGACAGCAATCAAAAGAGCAACCAGAGCAAGTTTAAGGAGCTTATTCACGGACTTGGCATCATCAAGCGAGAACCAAAGGTACTAATGGGCGGCATAGTGCGTATCATCAACTCAATTTCGCAATTTGCCTTTGTGGTATTTTTGCCGATATATTTCACTGAGTCATACGGTATGACTCTTATAGAGTGGGGTTTAATTTGGGGCTCTGTATTTATGTTCAACATTGTCTTTAACCTTATTTTCGGCATTGTAGGCGATCGTTTGGGTTGGGCTCAAACAATTATCTGGTTTGGAGGTGTTGGCTGTGCTGTAGGTGTTTTACTGTTTTACTACGCTCCTGAGATTTGGAACAACTTCTGGTTTATCCTCGCTTGTGGAGGTTTCTGGTGCGTAATGCTCGCAGGTTATGTTCCGCTTAGCGCACTCGTTCCATCACTTGTCGAAAAGGACAAAGGCGCAGCGGTATCTGTACTTAACCTCGGCGCAGGTCTTGCCACATTTATCGGTCCACTCCTTGTGAAACTACTCAAGGAGCCAATTGGTTATACCGGCATTGTTTGGGTTATAGCGGTGCTGTATATCGTAAGTTCTATATTAACATATTATATTGCCAAACCGAGCAAATAAACTAACAACTAAACCAGACTGCTCTCGGGCAGTCTTTTTTTATGAGTTACTCGCAGACCATATCCGAAAGACACAAAGCTCTTGTAATTATTGCCATAGACCAATCCGGTTCTATGGCTGAGCCGTTTGAGGCACACTCGCTCATTACATCTAAAAGCGAGATTGCAGCCATTGTAGCGTCGGCCATAATAGACGAACTTATCATTCGTTCGCAAGCGGACAACTATAGGCTCGATTTGTTTGATATTGCGATATTAGGTTATCATAACGACATTGTAGAGCCACTGATATACCGCAACATTAACCGACCTATACCATTGTATATGCTTGACTGCTCTTCAGTTATCAAAGAGTATATCTCCTATCACTACAAGAACAATGAAGGGCACCTGGAGATTTTCAGCGAGACCTATTCTCAATGGATAACCCCTCAAGCAAAAGGTGTGAGCAATATGGGTGAGATGTTCCGCACCGTAACCAAGTTAATCAAGCAATGGTGCGCCAATCCACAACATAGCGAGAGTTTTCCGCCTATATTTATCAATATTAGCGACGGTGTAATCGGAGCCAAGCAACTCTCCCAATTATTACCGCTTAAAGATATTCTTGACACAACAGGCACATCGGACGGCAAAACTTTGACTACTAATGTTCTCATCGTGTCGCGCCGTGACAAATTTCCTTACCTGGACTTTCCTACTGCGGAACAAATAGAGCAACGGCACCCAGCTACGCCTCTTGCAATGCTTAGCAGCCCACTGCCACCTATGCTTCAAAAGCGTATCCGTGAGGGTAAGCCACAATCAATATACCCTCATTTAGCACTATGTTACAATGGTGCGATATTAGAATTTATCTCGGCGCTAAACATAAAAAAGGAGAGGTGATTACCACTCCTTGCTGTTTATAAACTCATAAGTATATGCGCCATTAGAACACCCAAATGATTACCTAACGCATAGCCGACAATACCTGCAGCCAAGCCCGTAACAACAACCTCTCTGTTACGCATAGCCGCAGCCATCATTGGCACGAAAGGCGGCGAATTAATAAACGCAACCGATGAAATAACCATTGAGTCTGCATCCACTCTCATAAATCGACACATAAAAGCGTGTAGCAAAAGCGAGAGGAAAACAGCAACTGCCATATAGGCAAACTGATTTATTCCGCTTTGCAAGTCAAGAGATGAAAAATCTGCCATAGAAGCTATGACCATACTGAATATATAAATCAAATACATTCCCAAATCATAACTCATATTAAGACTTCTAACAGACTTGTTAAACGAGCAAGCAACGCCCAAAGTTGTCAGTACGAGTATAAACACCACCATAAACCACCCCTCAGGCATTAACAACGCCACGCCAGCCGATATGGCTGCGATAACGACCGTTATGCCCAAAATCTTAGCTAACTGCACCGCTCCAGCGCGGGTAAGAAGTGCGCTATAAGGATTTTGGTTTTGTTGTTTTACTTCCACTTGGTCGTTTGGAATACCACTCTTAGCCGATTGACCATAAAGCCATCGAAATAGGCGAATACCGCAACCAAACAAAAATACAAAGTAGCTAAACGAGATAATGATATCGTATGAGTTCAAGAGTACATAAGTCTCGCTCTTAATTTTGAAAATCTGTTGCAAAGCTGCGGCATTGAGAGTACCGCCTGTGTACATTCCCGTAATTATACCGCCAATTTGCGCGCCCTCATCCAATTTACAACCAAACAGCCAATAACCCACAGCTACTGCCACAATAACCGATAAAAAACCGCTTAGAACAAGTTTTAACTGCAAGTTCAGATGACGAGTGGAGAAGTGACAGCAGTATAACATCATCGGTATAGCCAACGGCACCATAATATTGGGCAAAATATCCTGCAACAGTTTCATCTGTTCCGGTGCAATACCAACATTACCCACAACCATACCGATAGCATACAAAATCATTATCGGGCCGAGTTTGTTGAGAATAGGAAACTTACGGCACAACCATATTACAAACGCAGGCGTGACACAAAACAATAGCGCCAAAAGAATAATCGTAACAACTGACATATAGGCGAGGTTTTCTTATCAACTAATTTTCACTCTACAAAAGTAGCAAATTTATTTGAAAAGCAATTAGTTATCCTCTCTTTTTACTGAACGACACCAACACAACACCTGAAAATACGGTAATTGCAGCAACAATCTTTTGCCAAGTGAGAGTATCCATACCCACACAAATACTTACAACAATTGCCACTATCGGTTGAACATAGGAGTACATACTCACAAGAGTTGGACGAAGAATTTTCTGACCTATCGGTATAAGCAGGTATGTAACAAATGTTGCG
>JAFNYE010000037.1 GCA_017383345.1 Alistipes sp.
AACCACCTGCCCACGGATTGAGGTGCTTGTCATAAGGGTACTCTTTCAGACCGATGTTCTGCTGAATGTGGAGTGTGCCCAATTTTGTGCCTATGGTTTTGAGTATGTCAACAACATTGGCCGCATCTTTTGACGAAGCATATTTGCCATTCTGAGGTATCAATGCGTGACCTGTGTCAAGACATACGCGCGTATTTTCCAACCCTGCAAAGTTTAGCAATGAGAGCATCGATTCGCCATCGTATGCCACGCTTTTAGAGCAGTTTTCGACGCAAAGAATAGATTTGCGGCCATACTGCGCATTGCTCTTGTCAACAACCTGCTGCAACGCCACCAACGACTTGCGACTTGCAGCGCGGTGCTGCTCAAAGTCGGCGTCGGTTGTAAGATAAGCACCCGTGCTTGGGTGTATTACAATGTGCTGAGGGCCAATGTGTTCTATCGCTATGTCGATTATGTGGCTCAACATCTGCACAGCCTCACGGCGGTGAGTTTCGTCGAGCGAAGCAATGTCGTACTTGGTGTGTGGCAAATGCATACCCCAAAGATTTACACCTGTCTCTCTGATTATTTTTCCTGCCTCGAAGAATACCAGCTCGCGCAACTCGTTTGTTGCCCCCTCTGCCCACATATTCTTGTCGCGCGCAATCACATCAATATACATATTGGCCTTTATGGCGCGGTTGCAAACGCTTGTTGTCACCTGTTCTAAACCAATCAGCTTGCCGGGCATAAGTCGCAGATGCTTAACCTCCTGACCTATCGGGGCAACATCGGTTGTAGGTATAATGTGGGTTATTGTAGGTTCAGGCTCTGGTTCAGGTTCAGGTTCTGGCTCTGGTTTTGGTTCAGGTTCAGGTTCAGGCTCTGGTTTTGGGTTCGGTTTATCCTCGGGGTCGTCGTTGGGTTTGTCGCCATTGTCGGGCTGTTCGGTGTTTTCTTGATTGTCGTTGTTGATAGGCGGTTGCTCTGCGCCTGTGCAGGCAACGAGTAGCAAAACAGCGAGTAGGAGTGTCAACTTCTTCATCGTAAAAGTGTTTTGTTAAAATTTGAAATAAATCTTTCAAAGATACGAAAAATTTTAATAAAACCTGGCGATAAGGACTACAATATTCAATTTTGAATAAATTTGCACACCAACCACACCTCAATTTCGACCATTCACGGCTAAAATGTTCTACAATTTTGCAGAGCAAGGAAATTTAGTTATTTTTGTGATATGGCGGGACTATACTTTCATATTCCATTTTGTAAGCGACTCTGTGGTTATTGCGACTTTATGCGTAGTGTTAAGTTGCGTTATATGCCACAGGTACTTGCGCAGATGGAGCAGGAGTTAGTCAGTCAGTCCAACTTTTTGACCGATAGAGTTGTGCGAACAATCTACTTCGGAGGCGGTACACCGTCGCTTGTTGAGCCCTCAAAGTTGGAGGGGTTGATTGAGCGCTCCCGCTCTATTTTCGATTGTTCTGCTCTTGAGGAGATTACCGTTGAGGTTAACCCCGACGATATCTCTGAAGATTATGTTGCCAGACTCGCTCAAACCTCTGTCAACCGTATCTCTATGGGCATTCAGTCGGCCGATGATAACTGCTTAAAATTTATGGGTCGTCGCCATACTGCACAGCAGGCGGTCGATGCGGTCAAACGCCTGCAAGATAGAGGCTTTGACAACATCTCTGTTGACCTTATCTTTGGCGTTGATGGCTTCGGTATGGAGAGCCTGGAACACTCGCTCAAAGTCATCAAAGAGCTTGATGTTCAGCACATTTCGGCTTATCATCTCACGATAGAGCCCAATACCCGTTTTGGTCGCTTGCAGAGTCGTGGAGAGTTGGGTTTGGTTGACGAGCAACAGAGCTGCGACGAGTTCTTGAAGGTGCATAACACCCTTGCCGAGGCGGGCTTTGAACATTATGAGGTTAGCAATTTCGCCAAGCCCGGCTTCCGTTCGCGCCACAACTCCTCCTATTGGACGGGCAGCGAGTACCTCGGTATCGGCCCTGGAGCCCACTCTTATGCCGCCGGTGTTCGTCGCTGGTGTGAGCAGGGTGTTGAGGAGTATGCCGAGGGCGTAGTGTTTGAGAGTGAGCAACTTAGCGCCACCGATGAACTCAATGAGTATGTTATGGTCAGCCTGCGTCGCATCGAGGGCATTAACCTTGCAATGGTGGAGCAAAAATGGGGCGCAGAGGAGCGGGAACGACTATTTAAGGCTGCCGCGCCATTTGCTCAGTCGGGGTGGGTGGAACTCTCGGAGCAGAAAATAGCAGTCAAACCTGAGTGTTTTCTCACTTCCGATGCTGTTATAACAGAGCTATTTAGCGATTTATAGCCGTGTTTATTATAAATATGGTAAAAATTATTAAAAAATTTTAATAAAACTTTCAAAATTAAACGGAAAGTACTATCTTTGCGACCGAAAATTTTGGAAAAAGACAAAATATCAGATAATTATGAACGAAAAAAAATTCATTCCTGACACCCTCTTTGAGGTAAGTTGGGAGGTGTGCAATAAGGTTGGCGGCATCCATACGGTTGTTGCAACTAAGGCACTTACAGCAACAAAACTTTTGGGCGATAACTATATCGTCATCGGCCCTGATTTCTCGCAGGATAATGGCAATAGCGAGTTTGAGGAGGATGCAACCCTTCTCCGCGCTTGGCGTCAGCAGCTCTACAACAACGGCATCCGTGTTCGTATCGGTCGTTGGAAGGTTGTAGGCTCTCCAATCGCTATCCTTATCGACTTTACCACCCACTTCTCTCAGAAGGACGAGATCCTCAAGTCTTTGTGGGACAACTACCATGTAGATTCAATCTCTGGTCAGTGGGACTATGTTGAGCCTGTACTCTTTGGTCACATCGCAGGTCAGGTTATCGCATCTTATGCCGAGAATATCGCCTCAACTACCGACAAGGTGGTTGCTCACTTCCACGAGTGGATGAGCTGCTCTGGTGGTCTTTACCTCCGCCAGAACTCTCCTTATGTTGCAACAGTTATGAGTACCCACGCAACCGTTATGGGTCGTTGCATCGCTGGCAACCAGCTTCCGCTCTATGGCAACTTGTCAAAGTTCAATGCTGACGATTTGGCTCGTCAGTTCAATGTTACAGCAAAGCACTCTATCGAGAAGATGGGTGCCCACTATCACGACGCCTTCCTTACTGTTAGCGACATCACCGCTCGCGAGTGTAAGTACCTTCTTGAGAAGGAGGTTGATGTTGTAACCCCTAACGGCTTTGAGAACGACTTCGTTTGGACCGGCGAGGAGTACAACACCAAGCGTGCAGAGGCTCGTAAGGCTATGATTGAGGTTGCAGAGGCTTGCCTGGGCTGCAAGTTCGAGAGCGAGCCGCTCATTATCGGCACCTCTGGCCGTTATGAGTTCCACAATAAGGGTCTTGATGTATTCTTTGAGTCGCTCAAGCGCCTCTCAGAGTCAAATGTTGAGCGCGAGGTGTTGGCTTATATCACCGTACCGGCAGCCAACCACGGCGCTCGTACTGACCTTCAGGCTTATATTAAGGATAACAGCAAGGCTATCGATGCTTCACAGTATCGCCACTCAACTCACTACCTCGACAACTTGGCTTGGGATCAGGTTGCTAAGGCTATTTCAGAGAATGGTCTTGACGCTGAGTCATCAAAGGTTAAGGTTATCTTCGTTCCTACCTACCTCAACCAGAACGACGGTATCTTCAATAAGAACTACTACGAGTTGCTCGTAGGTATGGACTTGACCGTATTTGCATCATACTATGAGCCGTGGGGCTACACTCCGCTGGAGTCTATCGCCTTCTCTGTCCCTACAATCACTACCACCCTCGCAGGCTTTGGTGCTTGGGCTGTAGGTCTTGAGAACCACGACGGTGTTACCGTTATCGAGCGTAACGACACCAACGGCTCTCAGGCAGCGGCTGAGATTGCACTCACTATTCAGCAGTTCGCTTCACGCCCTCAGACCGAGGTTGCAGAGCTTCGTGCTTCGGCTTATGAGGTTTCAAAGCTCGCTTTGTGGAAGAATTTGTTCAAGCGCTACCTTGCTGCATATAAGGTTGCTATCGAGAGCTGTGCTGCTCGTTCTAACCGCGCCGTTTTGGGCGATGGTGGTGCTCGCAATGAGCAGATTAACTTCGTTCGTCAGCAGCTCTTTGCTGAGCGCCCTGTATGGCAGCGAGTAATGGTTGAGAAGTCACTCCCTGAGGTGCTCCGTCCACTTGAGGAGCTCTCTCGTAACTTGTGGTGGAGCTGGACTCTTGGCGCACGCGACCTGTTTGAGTATATTGACAAAGATTTGTGGGTAGAGGTTAATCGTAACCCTATCGCGCTTCTCGATAAGCTCTCTGTTGAGCGTCTTGCAGAGTTGGAGGCCGATAAGGAGTTCCTTACAAAGCTCGGCGAGGTATATGCTCAGTTCCAGGAGTATATGAACGAGGCTCCAAAGGCTGGCGTTCCAAAGATTGCTTACTTCTCTATGGAGTATGGTCTGCACCACACCCTCAAGATCTACTCAGGTGGTCTTGGTATCCTTGCAGGTGACTACCTCAAGGAGGCATCTGACAAGAATGTCCCTATGGTTGCTGTCGGCCTTCTCTATCGTTATGGTTACTTCACTCAGCGCCTCTCAAGCCAGGGTGCGCAGGAGGCTGTATATGAGCCACAGAACTTCTTTAAGCTCCCAATCTCGCCTGTTCGTGATGAGGATGGCAGCTGGGTAACAGTTCAGGTGGCATTCCCGGGTCGTACCCTCTACGCTCGCGTATGGCGTTGTATGGTGGGTCGTACCGCTCTCTACTTGCTCGACTCAGACTATGAGGCTAACCTTGCAGAGGATCGTCAGGTTACCCACTACCTCTATGGTGGCGATTGGGAGAACCGTCTCAAGCAGGAGCTCTTGCTCGGCGTTGGTGGTATCCGTGCCCTCAAGAAGATGGGTATCCAGCAGGAGGTTTACCACTGCAATGAGGGTCACGCTGCATTTATCGGCTTGGAGCGTATCCGCAACTTCATCGGCCGCCAGAAGCTCTCATTCTCTGAGGCTTTGGAGGTTGTTCGCAGCTCATCGCTCTTTACTACCCACACTCCGGTGCCTGCGGGTCACGACGCATTCCCTGAGTCGATGATTCGTCAGTATATGTCGCACTATCCGGATGTTTTGGGTATCACTTGGGATCAGTTCATCAACTTGGGTAAGGTTAACCCTAACGATGTTAACGAGAAGTTCTCAATGTCTGTTCTCGCTTGTAACCTTTCACAGGAAGTTAACGGTGTATCTTGGCTCCACGGCGAGGTATCTAAGGATATCTTGGGCAATATGTGGCCTGGCTACTTCAAGAATGAGCTTCACATCGGTTATGTAACCAATGGTGTTCACTTCCCAACCTGGACAGCATCAAATATGCGTCGCCTCTACGCTAAGTACTTTGCCGAGGGCTTTGAGGGTCATCAGTACGATATCCCTGCTTGGCAGAAGATTAAGAGCATCTCTGACGAGGAGTTGTGGGGTGAGCGTATGTTCCTCAAGAACCGCCTCATCAAGACTATCAAGCGTCGCTATACCGACCCATCACAGGTTCGTTTCGATTCGCCTCGTCAGCTCATTCAGGTCTCTGAGGCAATCAAGCCTGAGGTGCTTACTATCGGTTTTGCGCGCCGCTTTGCAACCTATAAGCGTGCATACTTGCTCTTTACCAACCTTGAGCGTCTTTCGAAGATTGTAAACAACCCTGAGCGCCCTGTTCAGTTCATCTTTGCCGGTAAGGCTCACCCGAACGATAAGCCGGGTCAGGATTTGATTAAGCGCATTGTTGAGGTTTCATTGATGCCTCAGTTCGTGGGTAAGGTTATCTTCCTCCAGAACTACGATATGGAGCTTGCTCGTCGTATGGTTCAGGGTGTGGATGTATGGCTCAATACTCCTACCCGTCCACTTGAGGCTTCAGGTACCTCGGGCGAAAAGTGCGTTATGAATGGCGTTATGCAGTTCTCTGTTCTCGACGGTTGGTGGGTCGAGGGTTATAAGGAGGGCGCAGGCTGGATGCTTCCTATGGAGCGCACCTTTACAGACCAGCGCTATCAGGATGACCTCGATGCCGAGATGATCTATACCACTATCGAGGAGCAGATCGCACCTATGTATTACGCGCGTAATGAGAAGAATGTTCCTACTCAGTGGTGTGCCGCTATCAAGAGCTGCGTAGCCGATATCGCTTCAAACTTTACAACCAACCGTATGCTTACCGACTATGAGGAGCGCTTCTACAACCATCTTGCAGTGCGCAAGGGTGAGATGATGGCCGACAACTTCATCAAGGCTCGTGAGCTTGCCGCTTGGAAGCGTAAGGTTTCGGCTGCTTGGGATAATGTCAAGGTTCTCGATGTTCAGCGTGTACGCGTTGATAAGGAGGCACTCTATGTAGGCGAGCGCTATAACTTTGAGGTTGCTCTCGATATCGCTAACCTTAAGCCGGAGGATTTGGGTGTAGAGCTTGTTGTTGCTAAGCCAATGGTTGGCAACCAGGCTGCAAATGTTGACTACTCTTTGCCATTTGTTCAGGCAAATGTTGAGGGTAACAAGGTGACATACACTCTCGAATATACCCCTAAGCGTACAGGTATCTTCGATGTTGCAATCCGTATCTTCCCTAAGAACGATAAGTTGGCACACCGTATGGACTTTGCCCTTGTTAAGTGGGCATAAGTTGCTTACTGACAACAAACATTGGCAATGCTCGGGTGTTGCTGTCGGTTGTCAGGCGGTGTATAACAATAGGACTAAAATATAATCAAACAAGGTGGTTTGGGCGTAAATTTGCGCTCAAACCGCTTTGTTTGATAAAAAAATCTAAAAAAGATGCGCGATTTAATAAAAATTTCGTATCTTTGGATACATCTTGTAAAATCTTACTTAAAATATTATGCCGGGATTAAAATTTGACAAACGGGAACTTGGTAACTTGGAGTATTCGCTACAGCGCGAAATGCTTGCTACCGACCGTCGTGGTGGCTATATGAGTACCACTATCGTTGGTTGCAACACTCGCAAGTACCACGGACTGATTGTTGCCCCTATCGACTCAACCGACCAGACTTATGTTCTGCTTTCGTCGCTTGATGAGACTATCGTGCAGCACGACCAGTCTTTCAATCTGGCTCTTCACCGCTTCCGTGGTGTTTATGAGCCTCGAGGTCATAAGTACATTACAGACTTTGAGTACACCCCTTGCCCAACAATCACCTATCGTGTGGGCGGCGTTATCCTCAAGAAGGAGCTGTTGTGGATTCACAAGCGTACCCATCTTATGATTCGCTACACCCTTGTGGATGCACACTCAAAGACCACTCTTCGTCTGCGCCCATTCCTTGCTTTTAGAAACAAGCACTCGCTCTCTAAGGCAAATATGGATGCAAATGTTCGTTCGTACCCAGTTAAAAATGGTGTCAAGAACCGCCTCTATGACGGCTTCCCATGGCTCCATATGCAGCTGAGCAAGGATGACTCCAAGTTTATCGCTGCACCGGATTGGTACTACGATTTTGAGTATCAGAAGGAGCTTGAGCGTGGCTATGAGGGCTATGAGGATCTGCTCACTACAGGCTACTTTGAGATGGATATCGAGAAGGGCGAGAGCATTATCTTCTCGGCTTCTGTTGATGAGATGGAGTCTGCTGAGGATATCACTAACTACTTCGAGGCCTCTATTGCCCGTCGTACTCATAAGATTGACTTCCGCAGCTGTCTGCACCACTCAGCGCGCCAGTTTATCATCCGCCGCCCTGGAGACCGCACCGAGGTTGTTGCCGGTTATCCGTGGTATGGTGTTGATGGCCGCTCAACCTTCATCTCTTTGCCGGGTCTTACCCTTGAGCAGGGCTATAAGGAGGATTGTATGGCAGTTTTGGATACTATGGTGGCAGATATGCACAATGGCGACTTTGCGGGCTCTGCTTCGGCTGAGGTTGCTGCCGACGCTCCACTGTGGTTCTTCTGGACTCTGCAACAGCTTGAGGAGCATATCGGCGCAAAGAGTGTTTGGGAGAAGTATGGTGCTGCAATGAAGAGCATCCTTTCGGCTTATCGCAAGGGCTTCTTTGGCGGTTGCGTTGCATTGCATAGCAATGGCCTTATCTGGGCTGCTCGTGAGGGTTATGCACTCACTTGGATGAACTCCGTTATGAACGGCACTCCTCAAACCCCTCGCGCAGGTTATACTGTCGAGATTAACGCCCTTTGGTACAACGCTGTTTGCTACGCTCTGGAGCTTGCAAAGAAGTGTGGCGATAAGGAGTTTGTGGCTGAGTGGAAGGCATTGCCAAAGTTGACTAAGGAGTCGTTCCTGAGCAGCTTCTTCCTTGAGGATGAGGGCTTCCTTGCCGACTATGTTGACCTCCGTGGCGCAGATAAGAGCATCCGTTGCAACCAAATCATCGCTTGCGGTCTGCCATATACAATGGTCACTGAGGAGCAGGTCGTTAGCATTTTGCTCAACGCTCGCCAGCACCTTCTTACACCGCTTGGCCTGCGTTCGCTCTCACCTGAGGACTCTCGCTTTGAGGCTACATATAAGGAGAACCCGCTTGAGCAGGAGGCTGCCAGCAAGAATGGCGCTGTTTGGGTATGGCCACTGATGTTCTACTTCGAGTGCGCATTTGCTCTTCAGGGCGAAAAGTTCTTGGCAAAGGCAAAGGATATGTACGAGGCTTATGACGACAATATCCAGACCTACTGCATCGGCTCTGTTGCCGAGTACTATGACGCCAACCCTCCATTTGCACCACGCGGAGCCTTCTCTATGGCTTGGAGCGTAGGCGCATTGCTCTATATCAAGCAGCTTATCGAGAAGCAGGAGGCTAAGGCTGTTCGCGCAGCAAAGCGTGCAGTAAAGAAAGATGTAAAAACAAGTAAAAAATAGGTACAATGAGAGTTTTAATGTTTGGATGGGAGTTTCCCCCACATATTGCCGGTGGTTTAGGTACTGCCTGCTACGGAATGACGCGTGGCTTGGCTCGTAACGGCGTAGATGTAACTTTCGTTATGCCGCACGCAAGTGGTGACGAGGATGAGCGCTTTGTCGATATCGTCAATGCGAGCGATGTGGAGACAGTCTTTGGTAAGGTGGACTCCGACTCGGAGGATATCATCAGCAAGATGTCGTTTATTCATATCGACTCCAACCTCGTTCCTTACCTCTCGCCGGAGGATTATGAGACCTACCACGATGAGTTTGTTAAGACAGGCGAGAAGCGCTGGGAGACTAAGGATGTTTGGAGTCAGCGCTACACCTTCTCGGGAAAATATGGTGCTAACCTGCTTGAGGAGATTGCCCGCTATGCTATCGTAGCTGCTCAGGTGGCTAAGAATTTGGAGGGTCAGTTTGATGTTATCCACGCCCACGATTGGCTCACTTACTTTGCCGGTATCGCTGCAAAGCGTGTCTCTGGCAAGCCGTTAGTTGTGCACATGCACGCTACAGAGTTTGACCGTTCGGGTGAGAATATCAACACCCAGACCTACGCTATCGAGCGCGCGGGTATGCACGCTGCCGATCGCGTTATCGCGGTGTCAAACCTTACAAGAAATATCGTTATCAACCGCTATGGAGTCCCTGCGGAGCGCGTTGTGGCAGTTCATAATGCCGTTCGCTTTACCGATAAGGGCGAGCCGTGGCCGGAGCGAGGCGTTGACGATAAGATTGTAACCTTCTTGGGTCGTATCACCTTCCAAAAGGGCCCTGACTACTTCGTTGAGGCGGCTGCTAAAGTGTTGAAGCGTTGTCCAAATGTGCGCTTTGTTATGGCTGGCTCGGGCGATATGCTCAACCATGTTATCCGCCGCGTTGCCCGCCTTGGTATCGCCGACCGCTTCCACTTCACAGGCTTCCTTCGCGGTGCCGATGTGGATAAGATGTTCCAGCTCTCCGATGTCTTTGTTATGCCGTCTGTATCAGAGCCGTTTGGTATTGCGCCACTTGAGGCTATGCGTTCCAATGTGCCTGTAATCATCTCTAAGCAGAGTGGTGTGGCAGAGGTTCTGGACTACGCTATCAAGGTTGACTATTGGGATGTTGACGCTATGGCCGACGCAATCTATGGCTTGGTTAAATATCCGGCTTTGTCACAAATGTTTGCCGAAAAGGGCTTGGAGGAGGTTACCTCTCTTAAGTGGAACGATGCAGCCGCAAAGATCAAGAAGGTCTATGAGGATGCTATTGCCGATTGTAAATAATAATAAATAAAAAGATATGAAAACAGTTTGTTTATATTTTCAGGTGCACCAGCCGTGGCGACTCAAGACTTATCGCTTCTTTAACATCGGCAAGGATCACAACTATTTGGACGATTTGACCAATCGCGCCATTATGCAGAAGATTGCACGCGAGTGCTATCTGCCAATGAACTCATTGTTGCTCAAACTTATCAAGGAGAATAAGGGCGCTTTCCGCGTATCGTTCTCTTTGACCGGTACTGTTGTAGAGCAGTTCAAGCTCTATGCTCCTGAGGTTTTGGACTCATTCCGTGAGCTTGTAAAGACAGGTTGCGTTGAGATGCTTTGTGAGACCTACTCACACTCTTTGGCAGCCCTTTCAAGCAAGGAGGACTTTGTTGAGCAGGTAAAGGCTCATCAGGCTATGCTTAAGAGCGAGTTTGGCGTTAAGCCAAAGGCTTTCCGTAATACCGAGCTTATCTACTCGGATGCTATCGGCGCAATGGCTGGCGAACTGGGCTTTAAGACCATCTTGGCTGAGGGCGCAAAGCATATCCTGGGTTGGAAATCTCCAAACTATGTCTATGCAAGCGCTGGCGATCAGAGCCTTAGAGTGTTGCTTCGCAACTATAAACTCTCTGACGATATCGCCTTCCGTTTCTCAAACCAGGGCTGGGAGGATTATCCACTTACTGCCGATAAATATGCAACTTGGTTGAGCGAGGCAGAGGGTGAGATTATCAACCTGTTTATGGATTATGAGACCTTCGGCGAGCACCAGAAGGCATCTACCGGTATCTTCGATTTCGTTAAGGCTTTGCCAAAGGCTGTTCTTGGTCGTGGCGACCTTAAGTTTGCAACCGTATCGGAGACAGCTGCTGAGCATCAGCCTGTTGCAGTTATGCACTGCCCTCACGCAATGTCGTGGGCTGACGAGGAGCGCGATGTAACTGCTTGGTTGGGTAACGACTTGCAGAATGAGGCTTTTGCAAAGATTTACGAGCTCAAGGATAAGGTTCGCAGTCTTAAGAGCGAGGATTTCAACTATGTTTGGAATTTTATGCAAACTTCCGACCACTTCTACTATATGGCAACCAAGTGGCTTTCGGACGGCGATGTTCACTCATACTTCAACCCATACGGCTCGTCTTATGAGGCATTTATCAACTATATGAATGTCCTTTCAGACTTCCAGATTGAGGTAGAGAAGGCCCTTGCAGCAAAGAAAACCCGCAAGAAGGCAACCAAATAATCTTTGGCACCTCCACCATCAGGGCTGACCACACCGGTCAGCCCTTTTTTTGTCCCGCGTGGTAATATATGCTTAGCTGATTAATGAAAAATATTGGTAAAATTATTAAAAAAATCAATGTTAAGAGTTCTAATCGTTTTGAATATTATCGCAAAATAATTATATTTGCATTTGGAAGTGACAACCCTCTAATTATGTATTTTGCTATGAAAGTGAGATTCGTAGGAGAATGCAATAACTACTAACGACAACTTAAACATTATGGCCTTTTTAGTGTATAAAGTTGCTGATTATGGCAATACGGCTGAAAATGAGCAGTATCTTGCTATGTGCAAGATGCTTAGAGATTTTTATGGGAATAATAAAAATGAAGATTGCTTAGTTTTAGGCAATTGTAATGTTAATGGTTGCGAGTTGGATGCTCTTTTAGTTACAAATCGTGCATTTATAGTTGTTGAATTTAAGAACTTTGGTGGCAATGTATTGACTGCGAGTGAGAATAGTCCTTGGACGATGGACGATATCAATGTAAAGGGAGGTGCATATCAAAATCCATTTGCGCAAGCTCGCATGAATCGTTATGGTGTGTATTCTTGGTTGAAAACGCATTTTGGCAATACGGCCCAAGTTGCTGTTCTTATATCATTCAATAAAAATATCGGTAAAATAATAGATCAGGATTTATCACCTCGTACGAAATGTTGGTTAAAAATCACAGATATGAGGTCTTTTTGTGAGAAGGTGAGAAGTTTTTCCACAAAAGTAGAGCTCTCCTCAACAGAGGTATTTGGTATTCCTAAAAAACTATGTCTCGCAAATAGTTTGTTAGATACAGTGTATAGTGATAGTACAGATAGAAATTGTAATAATATAGCCTCTTATAAATTACAGGCCCAAAATATTTTAGATAGTGTGGGTGTGGGGCATCTTCCAATCGATGTTTTCTCATATGTTGAAAATGGGTTTGACGAAGAGTATCGTAGAGAGTACAAGGTGTCCGTTAAAGGAGTCTCTAAGAATAACTGCGCCTTGCTCTTGTCAGTATTGCTAGAGAGAGGGGTGCGTTGTAGTGATTGGGTATATGATGAAACAAGTGAGTGTTTATCTTGGTTTGTCGGTTCAAGAATATTGCACCCTCATAATACTATTTTGTTTTTATCATTTCCAGCCAAAGATAATTTGAAAACTTATCTACTATGTAAGGTGGTGCGAACAGATGATGGTCAAGATAATGTGCAATATCAAAGAATATGTCCAACATTATTATCTTTATCTTTTAATGAGTTAAAAGAGTTTGAAAATGTTAAATCTTTTATTGATGACAATTCAGAAATATTTTGTTTGGAAGGATATGGTCTTGAAGGTGTTGAACAGATCAAATGTGATGATTTTGTAGATAGGCTGGGTTCAAATGTTATCATAGAAGCCGAGGATAGTCTCATTGTATGCACACATGCAGGTGTTCGTATATTAGAAAAGGAGAGCCTTTTCAAGTCGATAATATCAACCCTGTTAAAAAAGATTGATGACAGATTGCTGTTGGCACAACACTGTTGTATGTATAACGATGCTGGAGAGTTAACCACTTGGGGCCAGTTGTATGAGAAGAAGTATAAAGAGATGTTGTATGAGATTCTCAATGGTGCGGAGAGTAGGATAGATAACTTCGTGTATCCGTATCTAACTTTGCAAAAAATAGTTCCAGAGGGTAAGCAGTTAATAAATTCTGATCCTTATGGAATAATGAGTAGTGTATATGATTTGATTTTATCAGATATAAAAGAGGTCGCTCATAATTTCCCAATCTTGTCCGGTTGTAAATTCGCTGGAAATAATGATATAATTAGAACAATTTTAGAATTATGAAAGCGTGGGGTATAGATTACGGAACCACAACCTCTTTGTGGAAGGAGTATTCATCTAGTCAGTTTGTGGATAGATGTTATCCGTTGTGGTCATCAGTATATTGGTCTGCGGATAAAGGTTTGCGTTTTGGTAACGATGCTTATTGTTTGCAAGATGGTAATGGTCACTATGTCCGATCTCCTAAGCGTTTCTTGGATAGTGCTTGTTCAAATGGTTGGCCTATCGATATAACAGTAGATGAGGTTGTTGTCAAGTTCTTCAAGCATATGTTTAGCCAATATAGAGATTGTGAGCAAGAAAATGTTCCTTATATAACCCTCACTGTTCCAAACTCTTTTAAGGAGAAGCAGTATATGAGGATGAGAAACGCTGTTCTTGAAGCCGCTAAACATTGTAATAAATTCAAGTTTGATCAAGAGTGTTTTGATATTATTCCCGAGCCGGTTGCAGCTGCACTTTATTATGCTCATAAGCGTATGAGTGAAGGAACTATGTCTAACAATTGTAATATAATAGTTTGCGATATTGGTGGAGGAACAACTGATGTGGCAGTTGTTCAATGTCAAACAAAAGATAACCCAAATGGCCAAAAGGATTTATCGTTCAATGTATTGTGCACAAGCCCTTATGGTAATGGTTTGGGTGGAGATAGGTTTGATTCTCGATTGGTGGGGTATTTAACGGACAACGGCGCGAAATATAAGTCAACCCCCAAGTATGTTCTAAGTTACTTGGCGAAGGTATTAAAGGGCTATTTGTCTGAAGTTGCAAGTGCAGAAATTCCATTGATTAATGCTGATTGGGATGTAGAATGTGCTAATAACAGAAAACCGATAAAGCTATCTTGCACAAGAGAAAAGTTTGTGAACATTATATCGCCCGATTTACAAGAGTTAGAAAATATTTTAAAAGGGGTATCAAAGGAGTTTGTTGAGAAATATCCTGAAGAGTATAATAATGAATCAATCCTTTTACCTGTTGGCGGCTCTTCTCGCATACCGAGAATAAAAGAGATGCTATTAAAAATATTCACTAATGCAACAATGGTTGATTCAGATGACGACTTTGTGACCTATAATAGTGTAGTTTGTGGAGCGGCATTATACTCGGATTGGAGAATGAGAGAGAAGTGTGGCCAACTAAATACTACCCCATACAATAGATTGACCATCCTCAATAGAACGCCACATAAATATACTGTTGAGTATAGTAATGGAGAGTTTTGTGAAATAGTGCCCAGAAATGCGCCGGATGGTATTTATTCCGCTGAGTTTATCCCAATAAAGATAGATGATGATGGGACTTTTTGCATAGGTAAGTTTGGGGTGTATCAGGGTGAAAGTACTTTGTTAACCCATAGCGAGGGGCGTGAGATAGTGTTTGAAAAGGAGCTGACGGATAAACTCTATTCACACGGACGCAAACAGAAAAATATAAACATATTATTATCTCTTGAGATAAAATCATCGCGATTAAGTAGTATTAAAATAGTCGCAAAGCGGTGTACTCAAGATAGTCATGATTATGTAAAATGTATTGATATAAATCAGATTCGGGATGAAAAATTATAGACTAATTTTACCACTTTTATTAATGTTGGTTTTGGACAGCCAAACTTCATTTGCTCAATTGGAAGAGAAGATGCGGCATCATGTCATTATTGCAATTGACGAGGTTATGTATAATAAAGATGTACGCTGTTGGCCACAAGATAGTAAAGTATATAATATTGTTGAGAGTTATCTTACGAAAACACAGGTTGATAATGATGTCATTTTAAGGCAAGGCGATTTGTTGTCAATAGTTGGTTTCGGGACAACGAAATTCCAGACCTCGATGGACAATTATATATTTCCTCTTAGGTATTGCAATAATGGTGAGCGTGCAATTTATTTGGAGAATGATGGTAGCCTATTAAGGAAAATAAAACAATGTTGGTGGCATATTGCGGACCGACAACAAAATCCTCATATCGGCCCTGATAAATATTCTATGATAACATTGGCAAAACCTTACGCCATTGTGGCATTAATGAATAAAAATTACAAACAATATGTTAATCGTACATTTATTATTGTAATTACCGATGATAAGTATAATGGTGGTACGGTTTACGAAGAAGCATCATCATTGCCTAATATAACAGCGGATGAGTTATTGAAAGAGGTTGTAAAAGTGCAAAATGAATATTTTATATATCGATACGGTAGGGAGCGAGTAGATGTAGGGAATAATCGTTTTGTCGACTTATATGAGTACCAGCCACATCAGGAGCATTTGACGCTATCATCAATGTGGAACTATAAGCCAACATATGAGTGTAAGCGAGGTGTGTTTGGTAAATATACCCTAAATGTCGCAGATGCAGTCAACCCAAACGACCATCACAAAATTGTTAAACTTGAGTATGCGCTTCTTGATAAAGATGGCAATGTACTTGGCGAGCCGAAGGTTGAGACTGCCAATATTGTAGATTCGCAATACGATCCAATTGCTCAATTTGAGTGGGAATATACAGACACTTTTACTCAGAAGGCACAAAATCTAAGAATCAGAGCTTGGGCAACTTTGGAAGATGGTGTTTATAATTCCACCATACTCACCCCATCAGAGCTGGCACCAAAATTCTTAGGTAAGAAGGGTCTTTGTGTTACAGTCCCATTGACTTATGAAAAGACAGAGAAAATATGGGGTGTTATACCTATACCTAATTTTTTGATGTTCTTAGATAACCAACAAAAAATGCTGTGGATTCTCAATATAGTGGCGGGTGCAATTGTCTTGGGACTACTGATTGGCCTCTTTCGCAGCCTTCAAACATATAGACCAAAAGAGAGTGAAGTGAAAATTCGTAAAGTATAATGATGACTATGGATAACTACAGAATAACAAACGAAATGAGCGTTGCTTCATATACTTTAGACCTCAAAGATATACAGAAGCAAAAGAGTATCAGCATTATAGTTGCTCGATACAATATCGAGTCGCCTGTTCGTAGGCGTATTGTATCCAGTACTCCAACTTGGGAGATGAATCTCGAATTAGAAGTTGAGGTTAGCCCTGAGTTGAAAATTAGAGATAAGAGCAAACTGTTGGTCATTACTGGAGTTGAGCAGTCCGGAAATAAAATTACGATTAAGCAGACAACACCAAACTGTCCTATAGCTATTCAGTTGAACCATGAGGAGATTGTTGATTGCGAACAACCCGGAGCCATAGGGCAATATTATATTCGTTACACTCTTAAAAGCCAATACATAGAGTATAGCGGATTGTTTAATAGACGCCACGAGTGTGAGTGGCATAGCCAAAATAGCGAGGAGTTGCAAATCGAGTTCAAAGAGATTTTGGCTGAGCCTATTTGTAGCGTAGTAACCGAAGAGCGTCCTCCTGTTTACAATATCGCAGAGGAAAAGGTTTTGGTTGGCTACTTAAAACTGAAACACAACCAGACCAAGTATGCAAGTGCTCCATTGCAGGGTAAGTTTGATTTGGGCCTAAGCAAGGAGCGAATTTATAATGACCTACTAATACTTGATTTGGATGATCTTAAAGACGAACACCCTTATTGTGAGTTTGGAGGTGGTGCAAATTTGCAAGATAAGGATAAGGCGGATCGAAAATCTGCTTTTGCTATAACCTGTGAGAATGGTGTGTATATGTATGAGGGCCTCTATCCTAAGGAGGAGGTTACTATTCGTATTTATCTTAAATTGCGTGATACTGATTTGCGTAACCCAATTGAGGATTTTGATACATATAAGATAGTCGTTAATCCTCAAAAGTACTACTCTTATCAGTATATTAAGAGCGGTAACATGGTTACAAAGAAGGAGGAGACTCGTTGCTCTATAAAGAATGAGGAGTTTGAGTTTAAGCTTTTCAAGGATAAGAGTATTCTTGAATCTGCGCTTTTCCTTGTGACAACACAAGCAGGTTGTGAGGTTGCTACACATTGGCCTTTGGAGAATGATGATAATAACAAATATTATACATCTATTCTGCCAAAGTTTAAGATTATTGCTAATGGTATATTCCAACACAGTTATAAACTGAAAATTAAGAATCTGGCAGGCAATCAGGATGATAATGCCGCTGTAGTTGTGCGTGATTTCAAGGTTACTGGCATCAATTGTAAGGATGCGGGAGTATTGCTTTTGGATAATAATGGCAAGTCGGTTAGTTTATTAGGTGATGTTTTTACAGTATCCACTTGTAATAACTTTGTGCAATTGCGTGCGTCACAAGCTTGTGATATTGTTGTGACATTTAATCCACAGGTTATTGCTAAAATGACCAATGGCACCGGGCAGGATTGTTTTAGCTCTGTTGTTGAGTTGCACTTCTCATACTCATACTATGAACTTGAAGCAGGCAGAGATATTGACTCAATCGATGGTGATTATAATGTAGTTAGTGGAATTCTGATGTTCCAGTTGGAGATGGCTCCAAATGCCGAGTGGCTTTGTTTGGACTATGGTACATCAGCAGTTGTAGCTGCATATGGAGAAATCGATGTAAACTCTCACGCTACCGACATCTTGTGTGATTTGAGATCAGCAAAAGCAAAACTTCTTCGAATAGGTGGAGTTCCGGAGGAGAGACGCAAAACAAATGATGAGGCTGGAACAAAGTTTATTTCGTCACTGATAGCTCTAAACCATTTTGCTACAACAACCAAGTGGAATGAGATACGAGTTGCAACTGAATATGAAGACTCTTATTTATGGTTCTCTCCGGCGGATGGAATGGTTGACTACAACTATGTCTATCCTTGTCTTAAATCACTGATGGGTTATGATAAGGTTCCAACTACACTTTTCCCAAATGATAATGAGGTGCTTCAGGACACTGGTTTGGAGAGGGTTGATAACCTCTATCCTATTGTTTACAAGCAGATGTTTGAGTATTATATGCCTGTGGATAAAGGTGAGATCCATAAATTAGTAATGTCAGTACCTAATACATTTGCTCCTATTCATTTGGAGAAATTGGCTGCTATTGCGCGTGATTCGTTGCCAAATTTGAGAGAAGACAAGTTGCTCTTTGTTAGCGAGTCGGATGCTATCGCCTATAACTATATTAATAGACGAGCAGCAATAATTAACTCAAACAAGCAGCACCTTGTGGGTATAGAAGATGACTTTGATAAGCGAGTATTGGTTTATGATATGGGCGCCGGAACACTTGATCTTACATATTTTGTTAAAAGTCAAGAGGTTGCGACGACAGGCGCTATTCAGGGTTTGTCTATCACAGTAGATATTCAAGGTAAGATAGGTGTTAGTAAGTCGGGTAACTATGTTGACTATTTGGTTGCAGAGATTATTGCAGACTTAATGCGTAGCAGTGGGCGTTATGAAGATAGTCTTTGCGAATTGTATGAACAGTTGCTCAATCTTAAGAGAACACACTTAAGTGGTGGTCAAAACTCCGTTCGTATTGCGTTGAAGCAGTTTGTCAAGGAGAATGTGAAGCATAGACTCAATAATGTTACGGAGAAATTGGGTGTCTTTGAAGCAAAAGATAATAAATCAGACAACAATGGCGAGAATAGTGTCGGTAGTATGAATATCGATTTGAGTCAATTTACAATTAACGACATCATCTCTCATCCAAAGTTTACAGCTTTTGTTATGAGTGTAACCAATGAGTTGTTTGATACTTTTGCAGCGCAATGTGGAGACGAGAATGGTAATTTGGTTGCCGATCTTGTTATCTTCTCTGGTCGTGCGTCATCGTTGAATATCGTTAGAAAGAGTGTTATGAACTATTTTGAGTCTAAAAACAAGGATTGTAAATTCTTGGATATCGCGACACAAGAGTTTGTTACACCTAACAATATGTCAACTCCAATGGCTATTAATGGTTTGAAAGAGGCTGTTGTTGAGGGTGCTATGGTCTATGCAACTTCGTTTGTAGATAATCCTTTGAATAAAATCATTGATAAAAATATTTACGCCACATATGGTCTGATGCTGAATATTGGTAATAACCAGTGGTATTGGCAGCCAATGATTGACGCTAAAACTAAACCGGTTGGAACATTTAAGAAACTGGGTCGCACAATCTCTACTTACGACTCTTCAGAATGGTGTTGTGCAGATGGTATTAAAGATTTTTCGCTTGATTTCCGCACGATCAACCACTGTTATATAGTTCAAACCTATGATAGTAAAAATGCACTGCAAAATTGGATGGACAATCGTCGTGAGATGATAACCGTTTTAGGACGAATTCCGGGCTCTGAGTTACAACAGTATAGAGGTCTTGGCTCAATTCCGGTTGTTATGAAAGTTTCGGAAGAGAATCGTATTGAACTTCACATTAGTGGTGGTTCTATTGCGGTGTTGCCACACGACGACTTTGAGGATACGTCGTTCCGCAAGAGTATGTGGCCAATTATTTGGGGTTAAATCGTTAAAAATCGGTATTATGAAAAAGATATTAGCAGTTATTTTATCGCTTTTTGTTGCATTTTCAACTTTTGCAGAAAATGTAGAGTCGAAGTGTGATACAGTAGTTGTAACACTTTGTTTAGGCGCTAATGGACAAGACTCATTGAAGGCAGATTGTGACTATATGCACTATGCAAAGGAAGAAAAAGCATACTATCTATATAGTGCTAAAAAGTGCTACAGAATAGTAAAGGATTCTAATATTAAGAATGACAAGGACGTCGAAGTTTTAGATCCACAAGACAGCAAGATAGTAAGATTTTATAGTAGAAGTGGTCAAAAATCGTGGGGAAATCTTCACCAGTCTTGGGCTGACATGGCGAAAGGTTTCTTGCGTATTCATAAATCACAAAAAATAACCACTACTATTGGTGGGCAGCATAATAAGCTATACCTTATGCCAATTCCTCAAGCTATTGATTCTCTATGTGTTGATAGTACTACTGGTTGCACTTTCTCTAATGACACAATTAAGTGCTCATCTGATACTTGTATTGTCAAGATAAAGCGATATGCTGGTACCCGATTTAAGAGAGCGTTTTACAATGGTGTTGAACTGCCTGATACTATTGTAACGGTGTGTCAAAATCGTAATGGTAAATATGGAAAGCAGTCTTATGATGAATTTACTGCCGATAATGCAATAATTGAGATTAATCTAAATAATCTCAAAAAAGAAGATACAAATGAGCTTAAAATAATGTATGATGGATTTGTGGGAGAGACCCTTAAAGAACAAACCACATCATTCATCCTTGTAAGTTCAACAAATAACAAACTTGTATCTTGGTTAAAAGAGCATAAGGTCGTTGGCTATATTTGCATAGCAGTACTGGTATTAGCACTTTTGATTGTATTATGTTGGCGGAATTCCAAAATCTGCAAACGCAAGAATGGTGATACACCAGCTCTTACGAAACACGAGAACGAGCAGACTGACTCAACATCTGAGTCAACCGATTCAACGGAGGGTGCAGATGCAGAGCAGGGTGGATCAACACCCCCTCTGGCACAACCGGAGACTTGTGAGGAGTGGTTACAGAAGGTTATTGATAGCATAGAATCTTCAAAGGAGCTTTTGATTCCGCAATTACCTAAATTTAATTGGTTTCAAGGTAAGGTTGTGTCAGATCAAATTATAGAGTTGCTCAATAGTCAAAATAAGAGTCGTACAAATATTGATAGACTTATTCAGGAGGTTTCGGAGATTAAGTTTGAGATTTCAAAGATTTATCAGGCTGAAAGAGAGAGTTATACCCAACTTGAGTCTGAGCGCAATCAATTACAAAGGGATCTAAAAGATAAGAACACCACTATTGATCGCCTTCAACCGGTAGTTGATGAATATGAGAATTTGAAGCGTCAAGGTGCGAAGTTGCAAGCTCTGAAGGATGCCGAAAAAGAGCTTGCAGAGATTGGTGTCCTTACAGAGAAAATCTCATCTCTTGAGGCGAAAATAAAATCAAAGAATAGTGACATTGATATTTTGACCGCACAAAAAGATGCTGCAGAGTGTAATTTAGAGACGACTAAAAGAGTTCATAATGATGCTATTCAGTTGCTCAAAACTCAAAACAAGGGGCAGATAGAAAGGTTAGAGGCTACTCATAAAACAGAGTTGGAGGCTAAGGATAAAAAGCACAATGAGGCAACCTCTGTGTTAATAAACAAGCATACCCAAGAGCTTAAACAGGCAGAGGAGCAGCGTCAGAAAGATGTTGCGGCCGAGCAGGAGAAGAGTCGTGAGAAGATTGGCGAGTGGTATAAGGATAAGGAGTTCTATGATGGCAACCTTGATTCTCATTTGCAGGGCATCAAGCAGGCTGTTGATAAGCTTTATGTAAGCGTTGCGGATGATCAAATGGCAGCAGTCTATTACCAAACAATTGAGCGATCGGTTACCACTCTAAATATGTTCTTGGACTATGTTAGTCAAAATAGTGCAGATTGGAATACAAAGGGTTGTTCGTATATTTATAAATGTATGCAGTCCAAGCTGCGTGAGCAACTGTCAGACAAGGTAAGTTGGATAAATAGTATATTGCGACTTTTCAGTTTCTCTAACATCCCTAGTTTGAATGAGCGTATGCAGAAGTGTGGTATTGCGTTCAGTATCCTTGATCAGGCTTATCGTCATACGGTTGTACTTTTAAGTAATTATGGTATTCAGGTTGAGATTGCAAAACCATTTATTGATGACTATGATAACAATGCGATAAATAGTTACTTCGAGTACAATAATATGGACTCGATGATAGAGTCATATACCGGTTTGCCATTCTTAAGAGAGCAGTATGCAAACGCTGGTGGTAGGCGAATAATCACAGATATGTGCCGCGTTGCATACTTCTATCAAACAGATATTAGCATTGAACTTGTTAAGGGAGAGGTAACTTTTTTCTCTTAGGCAGTAATAAGTTAGATATTTTAGTGTCATAATAAGATAGTTAAACAATCTAGACCAAACAAAATAAATTATGAAACTCGTTACTTTATACTTGGACAATAAGCGTGTTACGCATGTGATGGATTTTACTCAAAGAGTACAAGTTCCAATTCGAGAGTATGTCATTGAGAAAACATTTGACTCTGTTTTATTTGAATTTGCTGCCTGGGAAAATGGTAGTTTGGGTTATGTTGTAGAGAATGGTGAAGAAATTCCGCTTAAGTTAAAGAGAGATAATAATAACAATCAAACACCTAATTTTCAGTGGAATGATAAGACAAAAGAGCTTTCTATTCACTTAACAACAACGAGAGGTGATAGTTATAATATCTCAAGTAATTCTCAGTCAGTACCAATGGGTGCTGTTTGTTTGAATCGTATGAGTAGCAATGTTGTTTTCAAATTGAATAACAACGAGCTGGATGCACTCCGTTTAACATTTGTGTTAGACAATGTCAGTCATTCTATTGATATTAAGTTCTATTCTGCGGATAAGATTTACCGATCGGTTGTTGACTTTGGTTCGGAGGCTTCTCAGGCGTTGATTAATTGTGGAGGTAATGTTGTTGCTAATAATGTAACAGAACTTTTTAATGCTGTTAAAGCAACATATGCTAATGGCGGAGCGGTTGATATTGCTGGAAAGAATTCTACAGAGTTTATGCAGTTTGATAATGGAGTGGATAGTGCCTTTAAGTCAATATATTATGTGGCTAAAGAGGTTGATCCTACCGATGTTTTTGAGAATACTTGGAGTATTGTCGGCCAAAATGAGAAGATTTTCCGCGCAGTCACACTTAGAGATCAAGCCAGCGTTGCTGCGCTAAATAAAGATTTCTTTAGATTGAGTAATACCAAGATAGATAGCTTGGGTAATGCTCAGGTCTCTTCTATTCAAGTGGGCAATTTGTCGTTCCCTGTTAACCAATTTAAACATGGAGCAATATATCGTTTGGCAATTAACTGTATATTATCGGAGGTTATTAAGCGTGTAAGCGAGTTGAATAGTTTAGCTTTTGATGCAAATACAACCTGTGGACTTCGCTTGACCGTCTTGATGCCAAATGTATATGATACTAAAATGGTCGCAGACAAATTGACCACCATTCGCGAAGATATTCATAATATGATTGTATCTGAGTGGAAAAATGTCTCAGGTGTAGAGGTGTCAATGGTTTCTGAGAGCGATGCGTCTCTATTGGGAGCAATCGCGGCAAAAGCCATTGAGCCAGATGCTGCCACTAACTATTTAGTTTTGGATTGTGGTAAGGGTACGCTTGATTTTTCAGTGTTAGGATATGATCCTATGAATGACCATGCCCTATATCGTAGTTTGTGTCGTGGTGGTATTGTTGGTGCTGGTAATGCGTTGACTTATGCTGTGTTGTATGGAATGGTTCACCACTTCCTACATATGTGTTGCTCGGATTTTGGTACTGATAACGCACAGTGGGAGTCAAATGTAAAGCAGTTTATCTTTAACCAAATTATTAAACCTGGTGATTCTGCCAAGATAAATGAGATAATCTTGCTAGCAGAGAATTTTAAGAAACAATATGGCGTTGAAATACAGGCCAACGCTGAACAAGTGGAAAAGCAGCGCTTTGAAAATATTAATTATAGTGATTTTGCGGATTTTGTGAAAGCGGGTGGTGTAGGTAGTAATGATATCAAACAATTTGTAAATGCTCAGATAAATACAATCGTAGATAAAGTTACAACCAAACTTAATAAAGTGTTGTCTCCAGCAATCAAGGCTGGGATTTCAAGCATTGTCTTTACCGGTCGAGGCTTTTTGATGGATTGTTTCCGAAAAGAAATGTTTAACCAACTAAAGTCGAAGGTATTTGATAATAAAGACATAAAGATTGTTATCCCTCAGACTGGTGCTAATACTCGGGAGATTGACGCTAAGCGTTTGTGCTTATTCATCACCAATCAACTTAATAGTGGCACATATGATGGCAGTTTAATGAATACTGCTTGGGCGGTGCGAGGAGTCGAAAAGTCGGTAGAGGATGGTTTTATAGATAAGAAATGGAGCCAGTTTAAAAGAGCAATTAAGAGATCCATGCCTCTACTCTTTCAAAATGATGCCAATAATAATGAGGGCGCAGATATCTCTACTACATTAGAATATACGACGATGGAGTTTGTTCATAACGATCCAGTTGTTAATATTGGTGGTGTAGAGTATAAATTGGCAAATGCTTATAGGAATCTTAGGTATCGTCGTGGTTGTATATTCTTTGATGGGTCAGAATTTAAACTCTATGTTGACGAGATAGGAATAGGAGATAAGCCGCTACCAAGATTAGCACTGTTTGGCGAGAGCCTTTATTACGATTCTTTGTTTCCTTATGTCACATTGTCATCTGCGGATCAATTAAGTACGCCGACAGAACCACAAGTTCAGGCACAACCACAGTCGGATTCTGAAGTTACAGATCAACCTAATCAGGGAACTACTGAAGAGCAAAAGAATCAGTTGTTGGTTTTGCTTACAGAATATTGGTCAATATTTGCAAATTGGATGAAAAAATTTGTTTCAAAATAAGAATTTGATATGAGAAGGGTGCAATATGTTGCTTTTGTGTTGAGCGTTATTTTGATTTGTATTATAGCGTGGACCCCAATTTCTGGTTTTTGGCTCTCATTGTTTGTGTTTGCAGTAATATGTTCTATTGCTGTTATGTTTGTAGCCTTAAAACTTGACGCGAGATGGCGAGATGAGAAGATGATAGAGGTTCACAAAAAAGAGCTTGGTCAATTAGAGGCCGAGGTTAAAAAACTCAATGAAGCTATTGTGCAAGTTAAGCAGCAGTCTGAGGAGCTTACACATTTGCCTATTTTGACCGATAATGATTTTATGAGCAATGTCCAGCTCTTAGAGCAAAAACGAGCTCGTAAGCTACGAGGTAAACGCGGGACTTTTGCGCAAGGTT
>JAFNYE010000038.1 GCA_017383345.1 Alistipes sp.
AATTTAGAGAAATTAGGGAAATTAGTGATTTTATGTCATATCCCTAAACTCATTAAATTCCTTAAACTCACTAAACTCCCTACTTTGACCCTACCCAACGCATCGTCGGTTATTTCGCGCACCATTTTAGCGTCAGAGTAGTGAATTTACCACGCTCTTGTTTTGGGGTTGGAGGGAGCATACTCCTTGTATGTGACCTTCAGCCACAGAACAAGGAAGGCAGTAAATACGCCACTATCACGCTAAAATTGGCATAGAGATTGCGACATACACACACCGTAACAACAAAAAAAATTCAACACTATGAAAAGATTTTTACTATCAGCAACTATTATGGCGGGTGTGCTATTGGGTTTTGTGGGATGTTCACAGCAGAAGCAGTGGAACAGAGAGCAGAGGCAGGCGCTTAGAGAGATGTTGAGGGATTATCGCAAGATGGTCTATCTGAACAACTTGACCGAGGCGGAGTATATGTTATTTAGCGACGATGTGGCAGCAGCTATTGAGCAGGACTATCCTGTATATACTACTTTTATTGAGATGCCTGCGGTAAATGACACCGTACAGGTTTATGTGGTAACAACCATAGTCGAGCAACTCAATACCGATATGCGTAATATGCGCCACATATTCCCATACAACAGCCTTGTGGCAGCCAACATTCTGCCTACAGGACTTGACCGAGTGCAGCAAAACGCCTTTTACCGCTGTTTGGCGCAGAAGGTAAACAATAGTTTCGCAACGCCTGTAGATTTTGTCAATGCAGTAATATCGGACACCACAGCGATGTCAACCATATCGCAGCTACAGCAGCAATGTGCAGCCGACCTGTTTGGATGGCAGGTAGATATAATAGAAGTGGTTGAGGAGTAATCCCCAACCACTTTTGCTTGAAGTAGTACGGCTTAGAAATGAACCACCTTCTCGCCCACGATAGCAGAGAGGAGGTTGTTTGCAGCCGAAGAGGCGCCGATACGGAAGAGGTCGGTTGTAAGCCACTGCTCTCCCAAAATCTGCTCTACGATAGTATAGTAAAGGGCTGCATCCTGCGGAGTCTTTACACCACCGGCAGCCTTAAAGCCGACCATACGGCCTGTCTGCTCATAGTAGTCTTTGATTGCCTGACACATAACCACAGCAGCCTCAGGTGTCGCTGCAACATCAATTTTACCGGTAGAGGTCTTAACGAAGTCAGCACCCGCAGCCATAGAGAGCAATGATGCGGCACGGATAAGTTCAGGGCTCTTGAGGGCTCCGGACTCGATGATAACCTTGAGCACAACATCCTCGCCCATCTCCGAGCGGATAACCTCAACCTCGGCAGCAGCCTCGTCGTAAGCACCTGTGAGCATCTTGCCCACATTCAGAACGATATCAATCTCGTCAGCACCATTCTCAACAGCCATAGCCACCTCAAGCATCTTAACCTCAAGGAAGGTCTGCGATGCAGGGAAGCCTGCGCCTACGCTTGTAATACGCATAGGAGTGCCGTCAATAGCCAAACCGACAGTCTCCACAAAAGCGGGATAGACACAAATAGAGGCTACATTTGGCACATCGGGGTATGCCTGAGCAAAAGTAGTTGTACGCTTTGCAAACTCAGTTACAGACTCAACAGAGTCGTTGCAAGTAAGAGTTGTAAGGTCGATAGCCGAAAGGCAGAACTTATAGACATCGACATTCTCATTTTTGGTTGCCGCAGCCTTAGCTTGAGCCACGACCTCTGCCACCTGCTCCACACTCATTGCAGGAGCATACTGGGCTAAAATGTTACTATATTCCATAATATGTGCTATTTTATATTTCTTACTCTCTTTTCCCACTCCCACGCCGAGCGCAGAGTATCCTCAAGGCTACGCTCTGCCTGCCAACCAAGTTCCTTGTTGGCCAAAGCTGTATCTGCCCACACAGCAACCACATCGCCCTGGCGGCGCGGAGCAACCTTGTAATTCAACTTAAGGTTATTGACCTTCTCAAAGGTCTTAACCAACTCAAAGACCGACACGGCACGACCTGTACCGACATTGAACACCTCATATTTTGCGTTACAACGACCCTCGGTCATACGATTGATAGCAGCAAGGTGAGCCTTTGCCAAATCGACAATATCTATATAATCACGCAGACAACTTCCGTCCTCGGTAGGATAATCATCGCCAAAGATAGAGAGACACTCGCGCACACCCGCAGCAGTCTGGGTGATATAAGGAACAAGGTTCTGAGGTACACCACGCGGGAGTTCTCCAATAAGGGCTGACGGATGGGCTCCTATAGGATTGAAATAGCGCAAAGCGATACCGTTTATCTGTTCATAAGCGCCCGAGGCATCACGCAGAATATCCTCACACATCTGCTTGGTATTACCATAGGCACTTGTGGCGGCTTTACGCTCGGTAGCTTCGGTTACAGGCAGAGTATCAGCCTCGCCATAGACCGTTGCAGAGGATGAAAAGACGATATTGTGGCGGCCATATTGGCGCATAAGGTCAACAACATTGATAAACGAGAGCAGGTTGTTGCGGTAGTACTTCATAGGGTCGGCAACAGACTCACCCACAGCCTTATAGGCAGCAAAGTGAATGACCGAGTCGAAGTTGTACTGCTCAAATAGCTGAGCAAAGGCCTGCTTGTCGCAACAATCGACATTGACAAAAGGGACATCAACACCTGTAATGGCTCTAACGCCCTCGACACCCGATATATCGGAGTTAGATAAATTGTCGGCAATAACCACATCGTAGCCCGCATTGATAAGCTCAACAGCAGTATGCGAACCGATATAACCGGCACCGCCCGACACCAAGACTGTTTTTCTTTCCATTTTTTTCGCAATTTGGTACAAATATAACAAAAAAATTAATACCTTTGTATTAATACAGCAAATAAATTACAAAACACACCCTATGAACAATATCATTTGCGCTCAGCACATCACCAAGCGATATACGGGCCACACCGCGCTTGACGATGTATCGGTAGAGATCCCAACCGGCTCGGTCTATGGTCTGCTCGGACCCAATGGCGCCGGCAAGACTACGCTCATACGCGTGATTAACCGCATAATCGTTCCCGATGAGGGTCAAGTTATCTTTGATGGCAAACCTATAACACAGCAAGATATATACCGCATTGGTTACCTGCCAGAGGAGCGCGGTCTCTACAAGAAGATGAAGGTGGGCGAACACGCCGTCTTCCTTGCTCGACTCAAGGGACTTTCGCGTTACGAGGCTCTGGTAAGACTCAAGGAGTGGTTTACCCGCTTTGGTATTGAGGATTGGTGGGACAAGAAGGTAGAGGATCTATCCAAAGGTATGGCGCAAAAGGTGCAGTTTATCGTTACGGTGCTTCACCAGCCACGACTCCTCATCTTTGATGAGCCTTTTTCAGGCTTCGACCCTATCAATGCCGATCTGCTCAAGCAGGAGATTTTGCGTCTGCGCGACAATGGCGCCACCGTCATCTTTTCAACGCACAATATGGCCAGCGTGGAGGAGATTTGCGACCACATAACCCTCATAAACAAATCCAAGAATATTCTCTCAGGTCGCGTTGACGAAATTCGACATAGCTACGGCAACAACATCTTTGCCATTCAGTATCGTGGCAACCAGGACGCCTTTAAGAACATTGAGGGCAGTTGTAGCATATTGGAGCGCGAGTATGACCAATTTTCGGGACTTACCTCGGCAAGAATACACATTGAGAACGACAACGATGTGCGCAGCGTGATTGCCGCCATAAACGAGAGCGTCGAGCTACGCTCATTCTCGGAGATTATCCCAAGTATGAACAACATTTTCATCCGCGCCGTAAATGGCAATCTAAAATAACGAGATTATGAGAAACATTGGTCTTATTATAATGCGCGAATTTAAGGAGCGCGTCTATAAAAAATCGTTTATCATCACTACTCTGCTTATGCCTGTGCTGATGTTGGTGCTCAGTATAGCTCCGACACTTATTATGTTCTTTGCCAAAGGAGAGACAAAGCACATCTCGGTAATAGACCAGAGCGGCATAGTGGCAGACAAGCTGGAGAGCAACGAGGATGTTGTCTTTGAGGTTGTTCCAAATGGCGACTTGCAAACAGAGCTCAAGAGGTCGCTTGAGCAGGAGAACTTCGGCGTGCTATATATCGAGCAGGATGTTGTTACAAACCCTAACAAGGTGCAACTCTATACCAACGCCTCATCGTCAATGACTATCGAGGATAGCATTGCCGACCAAATTGAGGATATTGTCGAAACCGAGCGACTGAAGGCTCACAATATTGAAAATCTGCCCGAAATTCTCAAGCAGATTGAGGTCAACATATCGCTTACAACCTATCGCAATGGCGACAACGAGCAAAGCGAAGCAACCTCTTCGGCAGCATCGAGTTTTGCAGGTATAGCTTTAGGTTTTGTGCTCTACTTCTTCCTGATTATATACGGCTCAATCGTTATGCAGAGCATCATTGAGGAGAAAAATTCGCGTATCCTTGAGGTGCTTGTTTCAACCGTACGCCCATTTGATATGATGATGGGTAAAATATTGGGTGTAGCATCGGTAGCCCTCACTCAGATAGCAATTTGGGGTGTGCTGCTTATCGTTATCAGCGCCGCTGTCATTCCTGCAGTCATTCCTCAAGATGTTTTGGCAGGAGTAGAGGCTGTTCAGGCGGGAGCAGATGTGGCAACACTGACTGCCGACATTGACCCTGAGGCTATCACCGCCCTTGCGTCGATTATGGACACAGGCTATATCTCGGAACTTGTTGTTCTGCTCTTGCTCTTTATGATGGGTGGCTTTTTGCTCTATGCCGCTATGTATGCCGCTATAGGTGCGAGCGTTGACCAGGTACAAGATGCGCAGCAACTCACAACACCGGTTACCATACCTATCATCTTCTCGTTTATCATCCTGACGATGATTATGAACGACCCTAACAACCCATTAGTTGTATGGTGCTCTATCATCCCATTCACATCGCCTATAGTAATGATTGGACGCATACCGAGCGGCATCCCTACTTGGGAGATTGTCACATCGCTGATACTGCTCTATGCAACATTTATAGTTATGGTTTGGCTTGCAGGCAAGATTTATCGCGTGGGTATATTTATGCACGGCAAGAAGCCATCACTCAAAGAGCTTTACAGATGGTTGAAATATTAAAACTAAAAGAGAGTCAAATGACTCTCTTTTAGTTTGTTACAGACTCTTCTGCGACTCCAAAAACTCTTTGGTAACCACCACCTGAATGGCTTGTGGCACAACCTCAATATCTACATCGGTTCCACCCATAAGCTCGCCATCGCACTCAAGGGCAACAGGAGGGACGGAACTGATATGCACCTGCCTACCCTGAGCGTGCTTTATATGGCCGATAGAGTATATACCGCCATTAAATAGGCGCTTGAGTCGAAAGACTATATGCCACCAATGGAGCGGTTTGATAAGCGTTATATCGAGCAGTCCGTCATTGGCAACAGCCTTAGGCAACTGCTGAATACCGCCACCATTGAACTTACAGATACCCACAGCCATACTGAGCAACAGGTTGTTATAGACCTCAACGCCGTCAATTTCCACCCTCACGCCCGATGACTTATACTTGCAATAAGCCTCTACAAGACTTGCGATATAGAGCCATTTACCCTTTTGACCCTTAGCCTTCTTGTGGTTAAAAATAGAGATTGTATAGGCATCAAATCCAAGACCCGCCACATTGACCATATAGCGGGTTTGCTTGAACTTAGACTCGGTATATGTCACCGCGCCCACATCCTGCAAAAAGGTGTTTCCCTCCTTTATCGCCCGTATTGCGGCTGAGTATTTTGCCGCTATACCGAAGCTGCGCACCCAGTCGTTACCCGTACCTACAGCTATAACTGCAAGGCGTATATCTTTAGGCTCGCACTTCTGCTGAATAAACAGGCCATTAACCACCTCATTGAGTGTACCATCACCTCCGACAACAATAATCTTACGATAACCGCGATTGACAGCCTCAACAGTAAGCTCGGTAGCGTGACATTTATGCTCGGTAAAGACTGTGTCGTGGTATATATCGTTATCGCGCAACAGCTTGGCTATCTGCGGATAATCGGTAAGGCCGTGACCTGCGCCTGCCGTTGGATTGGCAATGACAAACCAATGATCGGGATTAATCTTTTCGAGCGTCATATTACTTTAGCGGAGCGTTGGCAAGAGTATGAAGCAGGAACGAGTAGAACTTCTCTACCGAAGCGATGTTTACCTTCTCATCAGGAGAGTGAGGGAAGCAGATTGTCGGGCCAAACGATATCATATCCAAGCCCTCATACTTACCGCCGATAATACCGCACTCAAGGCCTGCGTGAATAGCCATAACTGCCGGCTTTACACCATAGAGCGACTCATAAGATGCGAGCATAGTGTGCAAAATTGGCGACTCCATATTAGGCTTCCAGCCGTCATAATCGCCCGAAAGCTCAACAGTAGCACCCGCAAGTTCAAATACACCCTTAATAGCCTCGCCCAAAGCGTGCTTCTCAGAGTTAACAGAGCTACGAAGCAGACATTGTATCTTAACGCACTTACCATCCGATACCACACGGGCGAGGTTTGAGGATGTCTGCACAAGACCCTCCATATCTACCGACATCTTGACAACACCATTTGGTGCGCCGATAACCGCCTTAGCGAGTTTATCTGCCACGCAAGCTGGGATAACCTGCTCGGGAGCGGTTGTTGGCAACGCCTTGACAGATATACTGTCCTCGATATTTGCAAACTCAGCAATCAAAACCTTCTCAAACGCAGCAACCTCAGCCTCAAAAGTTGCAGTCTGATCCTGTGGCACAAGCACTACAGCAACAGCCTCGCGAGGGATAGCGTTTCTAAGACCGCCACCATCAACCGATGCAAGGCGCAACTGGCAAGCGCTATGGTTTATCATACGGAACAACTCACGGTTTGCATTTGCACGCTGGTAACCAATCTGAATACCTGAGTGACCACCCTTAAGGCCCTTAACCTCAACAGCATAAGCCACAAAGCCCTCAGGAGCAGCCTCAGCGCTATAAGGCAGAGTTATGTTAGCATCCAAACCACCGGCACAACCTACATAGAGTTCGCCCTCGGTCTCAGAGTCGAGATTGAGCAAAATATCGCCCTCAAGAACACCCGCCTTAAGGCCAAATGCGCCATCCATACCTGTCTCCTCAGTTGCTGTAAACAGAGCCTCTACAGGGCCGTGAACAAGCGTATTATCCTCCAAAACAGCCAAAATAGCAGCAGCACCGATACCGTTATCTGCGCCCAAAGTGGTACCGTTAGCGGTAACCCACTCGCCGTCAATATAGGCCTCAATCGGATCGTTCTCAAAGTCAAAAACCTTGTCATTGTTCTTCTGCGGCACCATATCGAGGTGAGCCTGGATAACAATACCCTTGCGGTTCTCCATACCAGCAGTTGCAGGCTTACGCACAAGCACATTGTTTGCCTCATCTACAAGGCACTCAAGACCTTGAGCGGCAGCAAAATCGACTACATACTGACGGATTTTCTCCTCGTGATGAGAAGGGTGCGGAATATTGCAAATAGCTGCAAAATGTTTCCATACAAGCGCCGGCTTGAGCGCTGTGAAATCTTTGTTCATAGTTTTAAGTTTTTATTGATTATTACTCTCGTTTTTCTCATTATTTTTCTGTTCACGACGCTCACGACGCAGCTGCTCCTCGACCTCATCCTGACGGTCAAAGGCGGCAACAATATGTTTAACCAGCTCGTGGCGCACAATATCGCTCTTGTCAAACTCAACAAAACCGATACCCTCAATACCTCTTACGGTATTCATTGCACGCACCAAACCACTATCGCTCTTATGTGGCAAATCGACCTGCGTAACATCGCCCGTAACGATAAATTTTGCATTGCGACCCATACGAGTCAAGAACATCTTTATCTGTGAACGGGTTGTATTCTGAGCCTCGTCAAGAATTACAAAGGCGTTGTCAAGCGTACGACCACGCATATAGGCAAGTGGAGCAATTTGCACCGTTCCATCCTCCATAAATTTCTGCAACTTCAGAGGCGGTATCATATCGTTCAGAGCGTCATATAGAGGCTGCAAATATGGATCGAGTTTCTCTTTCATATCACCTGGCAAGAAGCCTAACTTCTCGCCCGCCTCAACAGCGGGACGGGTAAGTATCACACGGCGCACCTGACGGTCACGAAGCGCGCGCACAGCCAAAGCTATGGCGGTATAGGTCTTACCTGTACCTGCAGGACCTGTAGCGAAGATTAGGTCACACTTATCGTATAGCGAGACCAACTTGCGCTGATTATCGGTTCGCGCCTTGACTACAATGCCGTTGTTACCATAGACTATAGCCTCATTATCGCGAATAGCCGTGCCACCCTCACTCGGAGCGTCGCCCGTAGTAAAGCCCGCGGCAAACGACTGCTCCACAACCTCCTTAGAGATGTGACCATAGCGGTCATAGTAATCTATAAGCGAGTGCATACGGCGCTCAAAGCGCTCTATATCGCCCTTTGCACCAAGCACCTTGAGGGTGTGACCACGCGCAATAATCTTGAGTTTTGGATGCAGCGCCTTTATCTGGTCAAGATAGACATTATTTGCGCCGTAAAGTTCGCGTGTATCGATATTCTCTACCGAAATTATTTTATCAACTGTTTCTGCCATTAGAACAATATACCAACCTTTAGTTGTGCGTTAAACATTGTTGTCTTTATATACTCTGTCTGAGCCTTAGCTCCATAAGACAGACAATTCTCCATAGCCTTAAATCCACTCTGTACGCGAGCATCGATAAGCAGGCGGTCAAAGAGCGACACTGCCACACCCGCAGCATAACTTATTGTAGGATATGTCGCGCCAAAAAAGACACGCTCATTATTGAAGTCTGTGTATATAGGGTTATCCATAACCGTTAACACAGGACCCGCATTGATGCGAAAAAAGCCAAATTTAAGCGATACAAGGAGCGGAATTTGCACCCTATTGCACCTTATCACAGAGTCAAAACCCTTAGCCTGATCATTGAGCGAAATTCTGTTGTGCGAGTATAAAATCTCAGGCTGAATACCCAATACACCCACAATGCGCAAGCCTAAATGCAGACCGGCCACAAAGCCCGTTTTGGCATTAAGTTGCGCACTACTCTGCCCCATTGAGAACTTAGCCATAGGGTGATCTACACCCGCTACAACACCCCACTCAGTTCTCACCCCCGGCACACCACCGCGAGCAAAAGCACCAAAGCAGACCATCGCCGCCACTATTAAAAGCAAACACTTTCTCATATTGAACAAAAATAGTAAAATTTTGTGAAACAAGCACCTTTTTTCTACGAAACTTGCCCAAAATTTTGTACTCCCATAGCTTTTAGCTATCTTTGCACCGAAATTTGATGATAATCTAATAAAGAACGATATATGAGCTTAGTAGCAATCGTAGGTCGCCCAAATGTGGGTAAGAGTACTCTGTTCAACCGATTGGTAGGTCATCGTCAGGCTATTGTCGATGCTACTGCCGGCACCACACGCGACCGCCACTATGGCAAGACCGACTGGAGCGGTCGTGAGTTTTCAATTATTGACACGGGTGGTTACACCGTCAACAGCGAGGACCTTTTTGAGGATGAAATTCGCCGTCAGGTTCTGCTCGCCATTGAGGAGGCCGATGTTATTCTCTTCCTTGTGGAGGTGGGTACAGGCGTCACCGACCTCGATATGATGATGGCCGAGATTTTGCGCCGTGCAAAGAAGCGCGTGATTTTAGTCTGCAACAAGGTTGACAACTACGAGCTGATATACAACTCTCACGAGTTCTACACCCTCGGTCTTGGCGACCCATTCTGCATCAGTTCTATGTCGGGTAGTGGCACAGGCGAGCTGATGGACGAAATTCTCAGACTCCTGCCTGAGGATTGTACCGCCGACGAGCTGGAGAACCTGCCACGCATAACCATTGTAGGTCGTCCAAATGTCGGCAAGTCGTCTATGACCAACGCCCTATTGGGTCAGGACCGTAATATCGTGACCAACATTGCCGGCACAACGCGTGACTCTATCCACACTCGCTACAATAAGTACGGTATGGATTTCTACCTTGTTGACACAGCCGGTATGCGCAAGAAGGGAAAGACCATGGAGGACCTTGAGTTCTACTCCGTTATGCGTTCCATCCGCGCCATTGAAGCATCCGATGTCTGCATCCTTATGCTTGACGCTCAGCAGGGCATCGAGTCGCAGGATCTGAACATCCACAACCTTATTGTCCGCAACCGCAAGGGCTGCGTTATCGTAGTGAATAAGTGGGACCTTGTTGAGAAGGAGAACAACACAATGAAGGAGTGGAAGGAGTTTTTAGAGAAGAAACTCGCACCTTTTAGCGATATTCCAATCATATTTACCTCAGCACTCCACAAGCAGCGTATCCTTGATGTACTTCAAACAGCTATCCGCGTATGCAACTCGCGCTCACGCCGCATACCTACATCGGAGCTGAACGACTTTATACTGCCAATTATCGAGCAGACCCCTCCACCAACAGTGAAGGGTAAGTATATCCGCATAAAGTACGCAATGCAGTTGCCTACCCCAACCCCGCAGTTCGCATTCTTCTGCAACCTGCCTCAGTATATCCGCGAAAACTATCGCCGCTTCCTGGAAAACCATATCCGCGAACAGTACGACTTCTCCGGCGTACCTATCCAGATATATTTCCGCCAAAAGTAACAGGTTGCGCTGTACCGCGACTGGTTTAGGCTACGCAGTACTGCCCGCTTTTTCGAGAAAAAGCAGGGCGTGCAAAAAGCTTTCGGCAAAACTGCGTTTTGCGTGTATGCGTTGCGTGTGAGCGTTGCGTGTTTAGGATAGCCTGAAGGCTATTAAGCCCAAAGGGGGTATAACCTTTCAAGCAAGCTTGAGGTTAACCCCCTTTTGGAAAAAGGGGGCTTAGTCGCTTTGCTCCGGGTGCGCGAATAGAGGGTCTGCAAGGCTGACGCACCACA
>JAFNYE010000039.1 GCA_017383345.1 Alistipes sp.
GACCCTACCCAACGCATCGTCGGTTATTTCTCGCACAATTTTAGCGTCAGAGTTCGCGCCGCCCACCATTCGCGCACAAATTTGTCGTCAGAAAGGTATAGATGCAACGCTCGGCGAAAAATCCCTGCGATGGATAGTACTAAAGTGTACAGCCATTGCAGGGATATTTTCGTTAGCGGAAGCAGGTATGCCTTTATCACGGCAAATCTCACGCTAAAATTTCGCGACTTTATTTAGTAGCCGCCTCCAATCGCTTCATCATCACAAACATAAAGAGTGCTGAAAGCAGACAGAGAACGATAAATACTGACCACACGATGGTAAGCGAAATACCGCCCCAGAGGAAACCACCGACAGATACAAGCCAGTTACCGATTGCGGTAGCAACGAACCAACCACCCATCATCAGACCCTTATACTTTGGAGGAGCCACCTTAGAGACGAATGAGATACCCATTGGAGAGAGGAGCAACTCTGCGAAGGTAAGCACGAGGTATGTAGAGATGAGCCAATTTGGAGATACGAATGTAGCAGCATCGCCGGCAGCAGCCTGAGCATCAGGGGTAAGCAAGCCCACAGATGCAAATGCCATAACAGCGAAACCTACAGCTGCAACGAGCATACCGTAAGCAATCTTACGAGGTGCTGAAGGCTCCTTCTTACGCTTTGCAAGCGAGCCGAAGATAGCCAAGCTTACAGGGGTCAAGGCAACAACATAGAATGGGTTAAACTGCTGGAAGATAGGTGCGCTAACTGCAACAGAGCCTGTCACATTGAGAGCCTTATAAACCAAGAAAGCTACAACGGCTACCAAAACAGCGAGGGAGATAAACTTACCCTGCTTGCTCTCGCTCTGGAACACAGAGAAGCCCGCATAAACGCCCACGATAACAAGAACGAGGTTCCAAACATTGAAGAGCAGGCTCTGAATACCCTCAGAACTTCTCGCAGTAAACTCTGCGGCAAAGTAAGTAAGAGTAAGACCATTCTGGTGGAACGCCATCCAGAAGAAGATAACCACAGCAAACACGAGGCAGAGAGCAACCACGCGCTGCTTAGTCTCTGCAGGAGTGAGCTCCTCAACAGGGGCTGCAGCAGCCTCGTTCTTCTTGCTCTTGCCACCCTCTACATGACGGAATGTAGGGCGGAAGATGTAGTAGATAGCAATTGAAAGGATAAGCGATGCACAAGCCACGGCGAAAGAGAAGTGGTAAGCATCGTTGCCTGAGTAACCGAGGCTAACCTCAGCCCACTCCTTAATCTTTACGGCAGCGGTCGGTGCAAACAGAGCGCCGATATTGATAGCCATATAGAAGAGGGAGAAGCCTGAGTCGCGCTTTGCAGCATACTGAGGGTCATTGTAGAGGTCGCCAACCATAACCTGCAAGTTACCCTTGAACAGACCTGTACCGAGGCTGATAAAGAGCAGCGCTGCAAGCATAGCGAGCATAGCTACTGTGTCACCACCGAGTGGCAATGAGAGGAGCAGATAACCTGCAAACATAACGGTGATACCGATGGTTACCATCTTACCGAAGCCGAACTTGTCGGCAAGGATACCACCTGCCAACGGCATAAGGTAAACCAAGCCGAGGAAGGTTGAATAGATAGCACCAGCTACACCGGCATCAAGGCCGAAGTTTGCGCGAAGGAAGAGCGCAAAAACTGCCAACATTGTGTAATAACCAAAACGCTCACCTGTATTTGCAAGCGCAAGGGCATAGAGTCCTTTTGGATGTCCTTTGAACATAAAGTTTATAGTTTTTAGTTAATAAAATTGCAAAATTGCTTTCAAAGATAACAAGAAAATTTGGAACTGCAAAAAGTTACTAACGGCTTTAGGCCTCTTTTGCCTCAAATTCATCAAGGGCCCGGGCCATAAGAGCACGACCGAGTTCCGATATTTCGGCAGCCTTAGCATAGTGAGCTATATCGCCATAGGCATCAAAAGGCATTGACACCAACAAATCGGGATGGTGCTGCGCAATCATTGCTTGAGTCTGGTGGTGATTCATAATACTGAACGAGCGGTTGATAATACTCATATAGGTATCGCCGAAGTCGTGGTCTATATGCTCTTGCTCAACCTCTCGAAAATCGCGCACCTGACCTATAAGTTCCACAGCGCGACTACCGGCCATACGCAAGCGCTCCATAATAGAGAGTTCGCTTTGACTCTTAAAGTCCTCAACGATATCTAATGCCTGCTCGCGCGTATGGGCATAAAAGGCCTCCGAGGCTGCTATTTCCACCTGCTCACGCACAAGGGTCGTACGGATTGCATTGGCATCCATAAGGTTGGTATCGAAAGCCACGAGCATATCGCCCGATTTGCGCGCAACGCGGTTGAGTGGCAAGCAGTTGACCATACAGCCATCAATAAGCAGACTTACGCCATAAGGCACGGGTCTGAAGAGCGACGGTATAGATATTGAGGCGCGGATAGCGTCAAAGAGTTTGCCACTACGAAAAACCACCTCCTCGCCCGTGCATAGGTCGGTAGCGACGGCACAATATGGGAGAGAAAGGTCCTGAATATCAACATCGGGGACAATCTCTTTTATCGCCTCCATAATCTTATCGCCCTTAACGAAGTGATTTTTGCTCACCGACAAATCCATCAGCGAGAATACACTCCAACCGCTAAGATTTGTAATCCACTCCTTAAACTCAGCCAACTTACCCGCCGCAAAGACACCACCTACAAGCGAACCCATAGATGTTCCTGCCACCGAGTGGATAGTGTAGCCTCTGGCAAGGAGCTCCTCAATAGCACCAATATAGGCTAAGCCACGAGGGCCACCGCTTGAAAGCACAAGTGCAACCTCTTTTTTCATACTTTTCTAAATTCTGAAGGGGTAAGACCCGTTTTACGCTTAAACATTGTAGTGAAGTACTCAGGACTATCAAAGCGCAGAGTATAAGATATCTCCTTAATTGAGGCCTCGGTAGAGCGAAGCATCTCCTTAGCACGATAGATGCGCAGATTGAGCAGATAACGCGCCGGCGAAAGACCCGTATATTGCTTAAACAGATGTCTGAAGGTCGAGTAACTCATATTGAGTTCCGAGGCAATATGGGGCATACTCACATCGCTCTCAACAGCCTGTTCGATACGCTTTTTGGCCCTATCAACCAACTCAGGAATGGCGCGACGGGTAGAGAGTGGCGAACGGAGGATATTATTCTTGCCCGCCATAAACATCAAGCCAAGAATATGGTTGACAACACCCGCGAGCAGCTGCTGAAAGAATGGCTCCTGACTGCCCGCTATCTCTATAGCCTCGCCATAGAGTTGCTCTACACGCTCATTTTTACCAATATGATAAACAGGTTGCTCTGCCGAGAAGAAGCCTCGCTCTACGCGAATATCGACATTCTCGCCACGGAAGCCAATCCAATACTCCTTCCAACCCGTTTTGGGGTCGGGAGAGTAACTGTGCCACTGCCCCGGGAAGATAAGAAACATATCACCGGCAGTGATGCGTTCGCTGCCAAAAGTTGTAGTTAGAACACCCTCGCCCTCGGTAATATAGAGCAGTTGATACTCCAGCAAAGTGCGACCTTTGGCCGGATTGAACAGATACTCCCTATTGTGGCAAGCGGGAGGATAACTTTCGCCCGCAGCAACACACTGATAACCAACAGAACAGACGGTAAGTCCCCAGCGCTCATCGGTATCGTTCTCGGCAATATAGTTTATAGGTTTAGTCATATTCATATTTACAACAAATATACAAACATTGTATCATTTCTCAAAGAAAAAAAGACAAAAAACACAGCCTCACACCAAACAAATGTTCGTAACTTTGTAAAAACAACCTAACACTATGGATATTAAACACCTTCTCGCGGTCGATTTGGGTGCCACAAGCGGCCGAACAACCATCGCTACTTTTGATGGCGAAAAGATTACAATGCGCGAACTCACTCGCTTCGCCAACCCTATGGTTCCATTGGCAGGTCAAACCCATTGGAACATAGTAGAGCTATACAACCAGATAATCAACGCCCTGAAGTTGGCGCATAGCCAAGGCGTTGAGTTGACAAGCATCGGTATTGACACTTGGGGTTGCGATGTAGCCTATTTTGGCAAGGTTGGCAACCTGTTGTCACTCCCATTCTGCTATCGAGGCAGCCATACCGAGGGGGCTATGGATGAGTTTTTCAAGCGTATGCCCGCAAAGCAGCTATATGAGCGCAGCGGAATACAATTTATGCCATTCAACACCATTTTCCAACTCGACGCTATCAATCGCAAGGGATTAATCGATTTGGAGCAGGTGGACAAGATACTCTTTATTCCTGACGCGCTGAACTATATGCTATCGGGTCGCGCAACAACCGAGTACACCGTTGCCACCACAGGCCAGATTGTCCAATGCGCCACACAGCAACTCGACCAGAAGGTCTTAGCAACAGCGGGTATCAAGGCAGAGCAGTTTGGCGAGTTTATCCCATCGGGCACCGTGATAGGCCTACTTACCGAGCAACTTCAGCAATACACAGGCCTCAAGCAGACCAAAGTTATCGCCGTAGCGGGTCACGACACCGCCTCGGCTGTAGCTGCCGTTCCTGTAGGTTCGGAGGCGGCATATCTGAGTTGCGGTACCTGGTCACTTATGGGCATCAAGAGCGACAAGGCCATTATCAACGAGCGTAGTTTTGAGGAGAACTTCACAAACGAGGGTGGCATAGATGGCACTATTCGTTTCCTCAAAAATATCTGCGGCTTGTGGCTCTTTGAGCGTTGCCGTGCCGAGTTTACAGACGCACCAACCGATGTTGCCGAGCTTGTAGCCCTTGCAAGCACCGTGTCAGAGGAGTTCACAACGCTCATCAATCCCGACGACCCTTCGTTTGCAAATCCACAGTCGATGATTGAGGCGATAGACCAATATGCAGAGCGCACTGGTCAGCAGAAACCGACAACCGCTGCTCAGTACTGCAACTGTATATTCCGCTCGCTTGCAGCACGCTACAAGGAGGTTTTTACCCTACTGGAGGAGTTTGCAGGCAGAGAGTTGGAGTACCTATATGTAATAGGTGGAGGCGCGCAGAACGCAATGCTTATGCAGCTTACAGCCGATGCACTACAACGCAATGTGATTGTAGGCGTTGCCGAGAGTACCACATTAGGAAACATCCTGATGCAGCTCCGCGCATTAGGAGCAATTGAGCGCGAGGATATGCAACGCATAATCGAGGGCGCAACAAACACAAAGATTTACAAACCTAAAACAAAATAACAGTTATGACCGAATCTAAGATTTTGCAGGCTTACGAGCTTGCTGCTGAGCGATATGCTCAGATTGGCATTGACACCGAGGCTGTTTTGGCAGCGATGCAGAAGTTTTCACTCTCGCTACACTGCTGGCAGGCTGACGATGTTACAGGCTTTGAGGGAGCAGGCGAGCTAACCGGCGGCATTCAATCGACAGGTAACTACCCCGGCAAGGCTCGCAATATAGATGAGCTTCGTGCCGACATCGAGATGGCAACATCGCTCATCCCGGGCAAGCACCGCCTTAATCTCCACGAGATTTACGGCGAGTTTGGAGGCAAGAAGGTTGACCGCGACCAGGTTGGCGTAGAGCACTTCGAGGGTTGGATGGATTGGAGCGCACATACAGGTATGAAGCTCGACTTCAACACCACCTCTTTCTCGCACCCACTCTCAGGCGACCTTTCACTCTCACACCCAGACAAGGCTATCCGCGACTTCTGGATTGAGCATAGCAAGCGTTGCCGCGCCATTGCAGAGCAGATGGGTAAGCGTCAGGGCGACCACTCAATTCTCAACATCTGGGTACACGATGGCAGCAAGGATACAACTGTCAACAAGATGCTCTATCGCCAGCACCTTAAGGATTCGCTTGACCAGATTTTCGCTACAAAGTATGACAACATAAAGGATTGTTTGGAGAGTAAGGTGTTTGGTATCGGTTTGGAGAGCTTCACCGTAGGCTCAAATGACTTCTATATTGGCTATGCTGCTCAGAACAACAAAATCGTAACCCTCGATACAGGCCACTTCCACCCTACCGAGTCGGTTGCAGACAAGGTTTCATCATTGTTACTCTATGTTCCGGAGCTGATGTTGCATGTCACTCGTGCCGTACGCTGGGACTCTGACCATGTTACAACTCTCAACGACGAGACTATCGAGTTGTGCCGCGAGATTGTGCGCTGCAACGCTTTGGATAAGGTACACTTCGGTCTCGACTTCTTTGACGGCAGCATCAACCGCATCGGCGCTTATGTTATCGGCTCACGCGCAGCACAGAAGGCTATGTTGCAAGCTATGCTTGAGCCATTGGCTCAGTTGCGCCAATATGAAGCAGAGGGCAAGTTCTTCCAGCGCTTGGCTCTGTTAGAGGAGGCTAAGAGTATGCCGTGGAACGCGGTTTGGGATATGTTCTGCCTGAGAAACAATGTTCCTGTTGGCGAGCAGTTCATTCCTGCAATTGAACAATACGAGCGCGAGGTGCTCTCGAAGCGCGATTAGCGATTAGGCACTCTATTTGCAAGGCGAGAAATAAATTTCGGTTATGAAAAAATTTCTCGCCTTCTTTATGCCCATACTCTTGGCGTTGGCTATAGGGGCCTTTGGTGCGTTCATACAGACACACGCGCTTGAGAGTTGGTATCCGACACTAATAAAGTCTCCACTTACCCCACCCGACTTTGTGTTCCCGATAGTCTGGACGCTCCTATATATAATGATAGGCATAAGCATCGGCATACTTATATATAGACAGGATATGTCGGTGGTAAGAGTGTGGTTGATACAACTTATTGTCAACTTTTTATGGAGCGTAACCTTCTTTGCAATGCGCTCGCCTCTATTGGGCCTTATTACGATACTGATACTCGATGTCCTGGCCTTAACATACACCATCTATGCATTTGGCCGCAGCCGCACAGCTGGTTGGCTCTTTGTGCCCTATGTGCTATGGCTACTATTCGCAACATATCTTGTGGGCTACATCTACC
>JAFNYE010000040.1 GCA_017383345.1 Alistipes sp.
AATTGTTACTCGACACGCTCCGCACATACCCGTGCCGTCAACCATCAGCGCGTTGAGCGATACAATGCAAGGGAGGTTGAACTTCTTGGCTGTAAGAGTTACAAACTTCATCATAATCATAGGACCAATGGCTACGCAGCAGTCATACTGCTTGCCCTGCTCGGTAATGAGTTTCTCAAGCAGCGCGGTTACAAGGCCGTGGAAGCCCTCGCTACCGTCATCGGTGGCTATATAGAGGTTTGATGCAACAGCTCGCATCTTGTCGGTGTATATGAGCATATCTTTGGTCTTGGCGCCGATAATAACATCTGCCTCGATGCCGTGCTCGTGCAACCACTTAACTTGAGGATATACAGGCGCAGTACCTACGCCACCTGCAACAAAGACAAAACGCTTGTTTTTCAGCTCCTCTAACGGCTCTTTTACAAAGTCCGATGGACGACCAAGAGGGCCTGCTATATCGGCAAGGTCCTGACCTGCATCCAATGCGACAATCTTGCGGGTTGATACGCCTAAAGCCTGAGTAACCATAGTAACTGAGCCCTCAGTGGCGTCGTAGTCTGCTATGGTAAGCGGTACACGCTCGCCCTTTTCATCAGCTCGGACAATGATAAACTGTCCCGGTTTTGCCGATGTGGCAATGCGGGGAGCATAAACTTTTGTCTGCCAAATACCCTCGGCAAGCAACTGTCTATCTAAAATCTTGAACATACTCTATCTCTTAATTTTCTACTATTGCACTAACCTTGAAACTCTTTGTCGGCTGCTGCGGGTCATTGCTTATAATCGTAACCCTGCCCACATTGGCTCCATACATACCCTTTGCCGGGTCAAAGCTGACTTTAAGTTCCGACCTTCTGTCGCTCTGAATGGTACTATCGCCTGCCAAAACAATATCAAATAGGTCGTTGTTGCACTCTATCTTTCTGATAATCAGATTTTCAAGACCTATGTTGCTTATTGCTATGGTACGAGATACCTTCGCAGCACTTGGTTTCAAAGTTCCAAATTTAATAAAATTTTCGCTTAGTTGTATCTTTTGCCACTCTTTATCTGTGCTTAAATTTCTGCGGTCAATTGCTATTGCGCTGATAATTAGCTGATAAGAGACTTTATTGTTGTCGATGCTAATGTCAAGAACCTCATTGAGACTTCCATATATATCGCTCTGTGCAGCAAGGGTGTAACCGAAGTTGATATCGGCCTGTTCGCCGGATTGTAGTTTGTTGGGATAGTGTACCCAAAGTTGACCGCTCTCTTGTTTGGGCGAGATATTGAGTGTTACGCTCTTTGGCGAGGTGTTGATTATTGCAATAGTGCTGCTTATGGTTGTTCCGTGCTCAATATAACCGAAGGCGTGGGCGTTGGACTCCATTCGTACACCTTGACCCAATATGAGAGGATACTGCTCATCGATGCTCTTTTTGCGCGGTGTTATGTTGCCTAAAATTGTTAGTGGCAGCGACCCTTTGGAGGTGGTAACGATTATCTTGCGCATAAAAGCACCCTCAGGTTGGTTCATCGGGTCAAAGTGTATTGTTATAGCGCTTGCTTTGTTTGGTAGTATTGGCTTTCGTTCAAAGTCTGCTGTCGTGCAACTGCATCCACCCGATACGCTTAGAATAACAATCGGCGTATCAGTTGTGTTTGTTGCGTTGAATGTTGTGGTCACAATGCCCCCATCCTCGGCAATAGTCCCGAAGTTGTGGCGGGTGCTGTCAAATGTAATATTGCTGTTTTGTGCAGTCGCAGGGACATAGAAAAACAAGCACAGCACTATAATATATATAGGTAAAACTCTTTTCACGGCACAAAGTTACATTTTTTTTAACTTTTTTTCGAAAAAATTTGGTGGAATAAAATATTTGCTCTATATTTGCACCACGAAAAACGCAGAACACTGCGCTGGTTCTTAAAAAATGCCTGAATAGCTCAGTCGGTTAGAGCACATGACTGTTAATCATGGGGTCCTAGGTTCAAGTCCTTGTTCAGGCGCAATTTGCGCGAGGGTTGCAAGAGCGATGACGAAGCGGTGTGGATAGCACTTCGGTTGAACGCAGATAAGTCTTGTTGTCCCAAGCCAATTTTCGGGAGTTTAGCTCAGCTGGTTTAGAGCATCTGCCTTACAAGCAGAGGGTCGGCGGTTCGAATCCGTCAACTCCCACATCTTTAGAGAAGCGATGGTAACATCGCTTCTTTTTTTATTGTATATGTGTCTTTGAATGCAAGCATTCAGCCCCTCTATGCAATAAAAAGCCTTGTACCAAGGCTCTAAAGATATGAGAGTTGACGGATTCGAATAAAATTGGCGGTTACCTCCTCGGCTATTCGCGCACCATTGTTATGACTGCGCTGCCTCGTCGGTGATGACGCGCAGTAATAAAAGTTACTACGCGACATTCAAATCCGTCAATTTGCCAGCGGCGATGCGCTGCAATCCTTATATAGCGCCCACTCCTTTGGACAAAAAATAAGGCAGAAAACTCTGCCTTATTTTGTTATTTTCTACGACGGCGTCGGCGTTGTTGTGCGCGTCGATATTGTATCACTTTGCGACGGATGCCGAAGAAGAGCATTGTTAGAAGTGTTATACCGATGACGATAAG
>JAFNYE010000041.1 GCA_017383345.1 Alistipes sp.
TATTGCTCATTTCGAGATGACGCTTATTACCCCTAACTCTCGCTTTGATAAATATCTGCGTGGCGATAGTCAGGCAATCAATGCTCAGGAACTTGAAGGATATGAGTTGTTTAAGCAGTATAACTGCGCAACTTGCCATATAGGTCCAAACTTGGGTGGCGATTCGTATGAGCTAATGGGTCAGTATGCAGACTACTTTGCAGATCGCGGCCTTGAGTTGACCGTTGAGGATAATGGTCGCTTTAAGGAGACTGCTTTGGAGCGCGATCGTCACCGCTTCAAGGTTCCGGGTCTTCGAAATGTGGCTCTTACAGCACCATACTTCCACGACGGCACTGAGCCGGAGTTAAAGGAGGCTGTCTGCAAGATGGGTACATATCAGGTGGGCGTAGAGCTTACCGATGCTCAGGAGGAGAAGATTGTGGCCTTCCTCAACGCTCTTACAGGCGAGTTTGAGGGTAAACTTCTTACAAACGACAATCTTAAGTAGCGATTTGTGGCTATTATGAACTTGGGGCGCTCAAAAGAGCGTCCTTTTTGTTTGTAGTTTCAATATAAATCACTATCTTTGTATATTAGCCTAAAACTTAAAACTTCATATATGAATAGAAAAGAGTTCCTTAAACGCTTGGGAATGTTAACCGTCGGTGCTACTCTTATCGGCGCAGATGTCCCCGCATTGGCAGCACAGGCGGTGCAGGAGGGAACGACTAAGAGCCCAAAGAGCCCTAAGACTCATCCCGATCTGGACTTTGCCGTTCGTCCGCTCAAGGCGCAAACCAATAAGGTTGTCACCGCTATTATTATAGGTGCCGGTAGTCGTGGTACTACCTATGGCAAGTATGCGTTGCAATTCCCCGATACGATGAAGATTGTCGGCGTGGCCGACCTTAACGGTTTCCGCAAGAAGCGCACAGCTAAGGCCCACAATATCCCTGCCGAGAATTGCTTCAGCGATTGGAAAGATGTTTTTGCGCGTGAGAAATTTGCCGATGCTGTGATTATCGCAACCCCGGACAATCTCCACTTTGAGCCTTGTATGAAGGCGTTGGAGATGGGTTACGATGTGTTGTTAGAGAAACCGGCTGCTCAGACTGAGAAGGAGTGTAAGGCTATCTTGGCGCAGGCAAAGAAGCATAACCGTATTGTAGCTATCTGTCATGTGTTGCGCTACGCCCCTTACTTTATCGCTCTGCGTCAGGCTATCCACTCAGGTATGATTGGCGACCTTGTCAGCATACAACACATGGAGCCTATCCAGTACGCCCACATGGCTCACTCTTATGTGCGCGGTAAGTGGCGCGATAGCAACCAGACAACCCCTATCATCCTGGCAAAGAGTTGCCACGACCTCGATATTATCCGCTGGATGGTTGATCGCCCTTGTTTGCAGATTGCAGCCGAGGGTACTCTTATGCACTTCAAGTCTGAAAATGCTCCCGCAGGCGCACCTAAGCGTTGTACTGACGGCTGTCCGCACGAGGCAACTTGTCCATATTCGGCAATAGATATCTATGTGCGTCGTAAGCGCCATTTGGGAGTCTTTGACCTGCCTGACAAGAGAGACGAGGCGGCTATTATGGAGAAGATTAAGACCACAATGTTTGGTCGTTGCGTATATCACTGCGATAATAACCAGCCTGACCACTATGTAACCACAATGCTCTTTGAGGGTGGTGTTACGGCGAGCTTTACAATGGATGCCTTCACTCCGTGGGGCGGTCGTAGAACGCGCGTAATGGGTACTACAGGTTATATCGAGGGCGACGGTAAGCGTTTTACCGTTTACACCTTCCGCGATAATAAGAAGCGTGTATGGCAGAAAGATGTCAAGGAGCTTGGCGAGTATAAGCACGCGGGCCACGGTGGTGGCGACCACGCTTTGGCGCGTGATTTCGTTGAGGCTGTGGCGTTGCAAGACCCTAACAGACTCTCAAGTACAATTGACGCCTCAATTGAGAGCCATATTATCGGCTTTAAGGCTGAAAAGAGCCGTAAGTCAATGAAAAAAGTTAAAATTGGTTAGAACATAGAATACATTTATAGATTATGAAATTGTTGATTTTAGGGCTTGGAGCTGGTGAAATTGCTCTTATAGCGTTGATAGTATTGTTGCTCTTTGGTGGAGCAAAAATTCCTGAACTTATGCGTGGCGTAGGTAAGGGCGTAAAGTCTTTCCGTGATGGTATGGAGGGCAAAGATGAGAATGATAGTGCTAAAAAAGAATAGAACAATGAAGAAAGTTGTTTTATCACTTGCTCTTATCGTTGCAATGGTTGCGTGCGCACCCAAAAAGGATGCAAATCAGCTCCTTACCGAGCAGGCTGCAGCCGAGTATCTTGTACCCGTTCATCCGGGCAATAGCGAGCGTCCGTTTTGGAACGGCTTCTCTAAAAAGTTTATCTACGCCCCAGCTTTCGATTTCAAGAGCGTTGAGGGTGCTGTAAACTATCGCTTTACCGCTACTGCTGAGGATGGCCAGAGCTGGAACTTTGAGGCAAAGTGTCCACAGCAATCTCTCGCACCTATTTGGAACAACATTCCTCAGGGTACTAATGTTACCCTTTGTGTTGAGGGTCTCAATGCCGCAGGCGAGGTTGTAGCAACCGTGGGTGAGCGCAAGTTCTGGCGTGACTATGCTTTCAATCCGCCATATAACGGCGCCGTTAGAAGCTATCGCGAGGCTGCAATTATGGGTATGCTCCATGTTCATAAAATGCCTGAAATTCAGCATTGGCTTAACTCTACCGAGCCAGATATGAACTACAACCACAATACCTATCCTTGTAAGATTATCGGTGCTACTATTCAGATTGAGGTGCTGTTGGCAAAGACCGTTCCGTCATACCACGACGCAGCTATAGCAATAGCTAAAAATGCGGCACAGTTCCTTATGGATCAGGCTCGTAAGCCTGGCGATAAGTTGGCATACTTCCCACCTACATACTACAAGGATAAAGCTGCTTCAAAGTTTGCCTGGAACTTGGGTAGAACTATGGCTATGGAGGCAGCATCTGCAGGCGAGGCATATCTTGACCTATACGATGTTACAGGCGAAAAGATCTATCTTGAGCAGGCTATCGGTATTGCAAATACCTATTGCAATATCCAAAACAAGGACGGCTCTTGGTATATCAAGTACGACTTCGCTTCAGGTGAGCCTGTAAACGATGTTAAGGCTATGCTCCACCCTCTTCTCCGCTACTTCTTGCGTCTTGAGAAGAATTATGGCCAGAGCCAGTATGCCGAGGCTCGTTTGAGAGGCGAAAAGTGGATGCACGACCATATCCTTACAAGCTTCGATATGACAGGCCAGTTTGAGGATGTCAATGTTATGGGTCTTGCACCATATCAGAACCTTACAAACTGCACCGCTGCCCCTTATGCTTCATATCTGATTAACAGAGGTGCAACTGAGCAGGAGCTGGCTATCGCTTACGAGTTGACACGCTTTAGCGAGGACCAGTTTGTATATTGGGACTGCCCGGTTAATGCTGACGGCGTTAAGCGCGACAGCTGTCCGTGCGTCTTTGAGCAGTATAAGTATCAAATGCCTGTTGATAACAGTACTTGCAATGTGGCACACGCTATGCTCGACATCTACGACCAGTGTGGTGATGAGTTGATGAAAGCTAAGGCTAAGGCCCTTGTTGATAATATCACCGTCGTTCAGTGCGTAAATACAGGTAAACTCCTTACAACCTGGCGCCTGCGCTATAACTATAAGCCTACTTTCTGGGCTAATTGCGCGTATGATTCGATGTTGATGTTGTTGCGTATGGAGTCGTATTGTGATAACAAATAATTTTTATTTGTCGTGAAAACAGCACAACTACTTCCGCTAACGAAATATGTCCACAATGGGCAGTACGCTCAGTACAGCCCATCGTGTTCAATTTCGCCGAGCGTTGTATTTGCACTATTTTGACGACAAATATTTTAGCGTGATAGCGGCGTATTTACTGCCGCTACCCCTCGCTCCAACAAAGGGCAGTACGCTTAGTACAGCCCTTCGTTGTTTCTCAGGGCGAGCGTTGTAAATCCACCACTCTGACGCTAAAATCGTGCGCGAATTGACGACGGTGCGAATGAGAGGTATAGGGAGTTTAGAGAATTTAAGGAGTTTAGAGAGTTTAGGGATATGACATAAAATCACTAATTTCCCTAATTTCTCTAAATTCCCTATGGTACTCAAA
>JAFNYE010000042.1 GCA_017383345.1 Alistipes sp.
GGATGGTATTGCTTACCTGTTTGATACAAGCATTTCGCTTCGCCCGGGTAAGATGCACACCATTAATGTGACACTCAACACTTCACCTGACCAGGAGAAGGTCGAGATTGAACTCGAAGGTGGCGTAGGCGGCTGGAATTAGTCGCAATAGCATAAAAAAAGGATGGTGCCCAATGTTTTTTGGACACCATCTTTTTATTTGACTCTACCCTACTTCTCAATCAGCTCAATAGAGCGCTGTATAAAGTCGGTTAGGTTTTTACCCTTCAGCATACCATTTGACAGCAGCGCGAGGTCAATGATTTGGCGAACGAGGTTATTGCTCTTACCAATCTCCTCAAGGCGGCTGTTGCGCTCGTCAGTCAGGCGAACGACCTTCTCGGAGAGTTCGGTGCGCATTGCCTTCTCCTCTGCACTCAGCTCCTCCTCCTTCTTATCCTTCACAAGCTCCTCAAAGCGTCGCTCCTCGGCTGTAGCAGCGTCGATTTTCTTGGTTATGCTCTTGAGCTTATCGCCATAGGCCTTCTCAACATCCTCCAAAATAGAGTGAACAATCGGGTGGTTGCCGTTGACTGCAATAGTGAAGTTGTCAGGCATTTGAGCGTAGAATTGGCTCATACCGCCACCGCTGGTGGTTGCCATCTCCTTCATACGGCGCATAAACTCGTCTTGTGTAATAACTACAGGGGCATCGGCCTGGTCCATAGCCTCAAACGAGATGTTGTAGTGTATCTTCTCGTCGGTTGGGAGCTGGCTGTCAAATACAGGGCGCAAGATAGACTGTTGCTCCTGCGAGAGGGAGATTTTGTGGCTCTCCTTCTTTTGGATAAGGCGGTCAATAATGTCGCTATCCACACGCACAAAGCGCACCTTCTCGTTCTTGCTCTCGTACCAATTGATGTAGTGGCTATCCAACTGACCACCCATCTCAAGCACCTGATAACCCTTAGCCTTCGCTGCCTCGATAAAGGAGTGCTTACCCTCAATATCGTCGGTGTAGAGCATAATGAGCGTATCGTTCTTGTCGGTCTGGTTATCCTTAACGGCCGCGGTAAACTCCTCAGGGGTGTAGTACTTGCCCTCAATGCTCTTCCAAAGCATAAATGCTGGCGACTTCTCGGCAAACTTCTCGTCGGTAAGAGTACCATACTGGATGAAAATCTTCAGGTCGTCCCACTTCTGCTCGTACTCCTCGCGCATAGTGTTGAACAACTCGGTCAAGCGGTCAGCAACCTTGCGGGTGATGTAGCTCGAAATCTTCTTCACATTGCTATCCGACTGCAAGTATGAACGCGATACATTGAGCGGGATATCCGGCGAGTCAATAACGCCGTGCAGAAGGGTCAAATACTCAGGAACTATGCCGTCAACCTGGTCGGTAACGAATACCTGGTTGCAGTAGAGCTGAATTTTGTTCTTCTGAATTTCAAAGTTGTTGCGGATTTTAGGGAAGTACAAAATACCTGTCAAATTGAACGGGTAGTCAATATTGAGGTGGATGTAGAAGAGCGGATCCTCTGACATTGGATAGAGCTCCTGATAGAAATCCTTATACTGCTGCTCGGTAATATCGGTAGGCTTGACAGTCCATAGAGGTGTTGTGTTGTTGATGACATTATCCTTGTCGGTATCGACATATTTGCCATCCTTCCACTCCTTAACCTTGCCAAAGATAATCTCAACGGGCAAGAAGTGGCAATACTTCTTCAAAAGGTCGCCAACCTTAGACTCTGAGGCATACTCAGCGCAATCCTCCGAGAGGTGGAGAACGATTGTAGTGCCACGGTCGCGAGAGTCGGCAAGCTCCTCCATCTCAAACTCCGGAGAGCCTGTGCAACTCCAATGCACCGCCTTGCTACCCTCCTTATAGGACTGCGAGAAAATCTCAACCTTGTCCGATACCATAAATGCTGAGTAGAAGCCCAAACCAAAGTGGCCAATGATAGCCTGATTTTGGTACTTCTCCAAAAACTCGCCTGCGCCAGAGAAGGCAATTTGGTTGATGTACTTGTCAACCTCCTCGGCTGTCATACCGATACCTCGGTCAGTGATTGTCAGCGTCTTAGCGTCGCTATCTACAGCAATATGGATAGCTGTATTGCCAAGCTCGCCATTGAAAGCACCCGACGAAGCGAGGGTTATAATCTTCTGTGTCGCATCGACAGCATTAGAAACCAACTCGCGCAAGAAAATCTCGTGGTCTGAGTACAAAAACTTTTTGATTACGGGGAAGATGTTTTCGGTTGTGACCCCGATTTTGCCATTCTTAATTGTTGCCATATCTTAAACTTTTATTTGTTTGCATTTGGCAACGGTATGTTCAAACGGTGTGCCACACCTATATTTACTGCCACTTTGGCAGAGTGTGTCAGTTATTTGCGCTCACGAAGTGCGAGATTGGCAAAGATTAACTGCGCAGCGAAGTAGGTGGTCATAATTGCCAACCCTGCGTAGTCAAAGCGGGCAATGAACTTATTCCACGCAATGCAACTGTCAGAAAAGACAAAGAGCAGTGCAGCGACAATGTACCACACTCTATGTTTTGACTCGATATTGAGTGTAACGGCTGCCATAGTGCCTATGAGCAGAATGTAGAGCGAGCAAGCGACCTTGAGCGTAGCAGAGCCGATGTAGCTAACCATAAACAGCCCAAAAAGTGCTATAAATAGATACCACAACGCTGTGATAATCTTGCGGTTATGGTTTGGGGTTATATAGCGGACAAAGGCTACGATATAACAGATGTGGGCCAATGCAAAGAGCGATATTTGCGCCAAAAAGAGCTTCTCCTCGCCTGCCAAATCGCCCATAGCACTCAGTATAAGGGCTGCTGAAACGGTGCGATTAGTGGTCAGAAAGAGGGAGATTGCGCCCAAATAGAGCACGGGGAGGGTCTTGGTTATATCCATCCACAAACGACCCTCTATGCCCAATTGCGACCTGAAAAAGTATATTAATATAAATATAAGGTATAGCGCAAGGGCACTATTGGTCAAAATACTTCTTGAGTTCATCTATAAATTGTTGCGGAGCGCGACAAGGACGCTTACGCTCCATATTAACATATCCTAAAACGGTCTTACCCGTATTAAGCAACTCTCCACGCTCATTGGTAACCTCATACTCAACAACAGCGCGTACCAAAGGCAACTCCTTGATAGTGGCACGGACAGTCAACAGGTCGTCATAGTATGCCGGAGCTTTGTATTTGGACTCCACCTCGACTATAGGCATAGCGATACCCAACTGCTCAAGCATTGTGTATGGAAGTCCTATGTGGCGGAACATCTCGTTGCGGGCAGCCTCATAAAAGACGATGTAATTAGCGTGATAGACTACGCCCATTTTATCGGTGTCGCGATAGAGAACGCGTATCTGTGTCTGATGTGTCAGCATAACTCAATTTTTACGGTTTTGCTCTTTACGGAGCAGTAAATTGCACCCTGCTCAATAGTAATCTCCTCCCTATTGCCGTCAACCACAGCTCTATATTTGCCACTTGGGGGCAGGAGTTTATAGGGACTTGGAACTATATTGCCATTGCTGTCGCTCTGGCCTATGATTATATAGTTGTGACCGAGCAACTGAGCTGCCAATGCCATATCGCCACGCTCAATGGTTTGGCGGATGATGGTTGAACTGACCTTCTGAGACTCAACCCTCTGCTGTTCAACTTGAGTGACGGTAAGGGGTGCTTGATTTGAGCTGAGGTAGTTATAGTCGCCCGACTTGTTGTGGCCAAAGTGGTGGTTATAGCCGACAATGAGCTGAGCAACACGCAGCTTGCCTACAAGGTAATGCTCAATAAATTGTTGGTGGGACAGTTGGCTAAAGGCGCGGTCAAAGGGTATGACCATCATAAAGTCAATACCCATTTTATCAAGCAGCAGAGCCTTCTCCTCAAGGGTGGTAAGCAGTTTTAGACCCTCATCCTGACCCAAAGTGATACGCGGATGTGGCTCAAAGGTTATAACCATACTCACAGCGTCAAGGGCTTTAGCACGCTGCTTTACCCTATCCAAAAGCACACTATGACCTGAGTGCAAGCCGTCGTATGAGCCTACGGTTGCTACAGCCTTTGTGTAGGTGGGTATATGGTCAAAACCTCTGATAATCTGCATAGCGTTAGTTGGCTTCGTTCTCCTCGTTTGCCTTGACAAAGTAGGCCACCTTCTCAAGGATGGTCGTAATGTCGTAGTTCTCGACAACAATACCCTGCGGGAAGTTAAGTGGCGCAGAGGTAAAGTTAAGCACGCCCTTAATTCCGGCGTTGATAATAGGTACTACAAGCTCGGTGGCAGCCTTGGCAGGGAGAGCAAGGATAACAATGGCAATCTCGTTATTTGACAACACATCCTCAAACTCGTCCATACTGTAACAAGGTATCTCGTCAATGGTTGTACCTACCTTCGCAGGATCAACATCAAAAGCTGCGGTGATTTTGAGCTTGAGTTGCTTGCTGTTGAAGTACTTTGTAATTGCCTGACCCAAGTTGCCCATACCGACAATGGCGATATTCATAACGCTTTGTCCATAGAGCAGGTCGGTTATATAGTCTATCAGTTCGGCAACCTCGTAACCCCTCTTTGCATCGGATGAGAAGCCAACAAGCATCAGGTCACGGCGCACCTGAACAGCGGTAATGCCGTGGATACCCGCAATGACATGCGAGAATATATGGGTGACGCCCTGCTTGTGGAACTTGATAAGAGTACGGCGATACTCACTAAGACGCTCAATGGTCTTTTCAGGAACTGAAGGGAGAAGTGCTGACATACTATTGGGCTGTAATTGTGAAGTTGCTATTGTAGTTTACTCGCACCCACTCGCTATTGACGCGCACCTTACTTTGCCTATCCTCGACAAAGGTATAAGGGGTTTGCAGAGGCATAAACTTCTTGCCTGCCAAACCGTTCTCAATATCGTCATAGAGCGAGCGGATAAATATCATCGCAGCATCGTAACCACGATATGAGTAGAGGGTCGGCAGCGAGCCAAACGACTTGATGTAGTTAGAGGCAAAGTCACGGATATGCTTGTCGCTACGGTCTATATGGTATGTTGAGAGCATAACCACATTGTTGGTAAAGAATAGTGCGTGGTCAAGGTTTTTGTATCTGTTCCACTTATTGTTACCAAAGACCATATATGGCGCGCACTTTATAGACTTAGCTTTGAGCGAGATACTTGCCGAAGCAAGGGCTGCCAATATGCGGTCAACCTCCACCTCAGTAGCTGCAAGGATAACAAAGAGCGAGCTATCCTGTCCCTCAAGCAGTGGCGAAAGGTCGCTTGGCGAAGGGGGTACCTCTTGACCCTCGGCTGCAGCCTTAATGCGCTTTTCAATCTCTGAAGGGTGCTCGTAGATGTACTTGTGGGTGGTGTAAGGTGTCGCACCCAAAGCCTGCTTAACCTCAGCCTCAAAGGATTTGTCGGTGGTGTCGGAGGTGATAAACACTACCCTACGGCTACCATCAAAAAGCTCTGTAACCTTCTCAAACTTGTTCTCAGGGCGTGGTGACATCTGGAACAGATTGGTGGCGTTGCTCTGCGTAAGGTTGGCAAGAGGAGATACAACGGGCACATTGCGACGCTCAGCATAGCGGGCAACGGGTATGAGGGTATCCTCATATACAGGGCCGACAATGAGGTTGGCACTCTCAAGCTTGTTCTGCTCAATAATTTGCGTAACCTTGTCAAGGTCGTGGGCGGTATTAAAGAGGTTGATGTGCGACTCTATGCCCTCAATGCGGAGATGGTCCGCTCCAAGGAGAAAACCCTGATAAAAGTCCAAATAGCTCTGCGATGCGACTCCACCCTTACCCAATGGGAGCATAAGGGCAACTTCGGCACGCTTGTTGGAACTAAGTTGCTCCAAACGGCTCTGGGTAACACTCTGCTCAGGCTCGGCGGTCTGCTGCAAAGGCTCGGTAGCGACCTCTTGTGCGCTGTTAGGGACCTTGATGATAAGACCCTCGCGGATATACTCTGCTGCTCTGAAGTTATTGAGAGCAAGCAGGGCGTCAATGGTTGTGCCAAAGCGTGAAGCGATAGAGTCGGCACTCTCGCCCTTATGGACAAGGTGGTAGCTGTAGTCGCTAATGGATATGAGGCTATTCATCGCCTGCTGTTGCTGGACCATCTGCTCGTGCGACTGCTCCTCGGTTGTAAGACCTATAGCGTTACGACGGATATAGAGACTCTGCCCTATGACAAGCTGCGAAGGGTCAATATTGTCGTTATCGGCAATAAGTGCATCGACCGATATCTCATACAGGCGCGAAATTGAGTAGAGCGTATCGCCCTTACGGACAATGTGAACTCTAAAGTCGCGCTTGGAGCGCTTGTCAGCCTTCTTCTTTGTGGTAGGCTGTGGCTGCGGTATCTTAATGGTCTGACCCGCCTTTAAGCCCTCAGCAAGCGAGGGGTTGGCAGCAGTAATCTGGTCAATGGTTACGCCAAAGCGCTTGGAGAGCGAGTAGAGCGTATCGCCCTGAACTACGGCATAGACATCATACTTGACACCATCTATATATACTCGCTGTATATCCTGCGCAAAGAGCGTGTTGCATCCGACAAGCAGAGACAACAGGCATACTACACTTTTTCTTATCATTAGAACTCTTTACTTCTCAGTTTTATCTCGGTAATAACCTTTTTGGTGTACTGCGGGAAGTCGCCCTTCATCATCCACTCGTAGTAGCTCGGCTCCTTCTTGAACACCTCGGCAACACTCTGGTCACGATACTTACCAAAGGTAAATATCTCCTCGCCAGCCTCATTATAGCCTATACGACCCGCAAAGTCGGCATACTTGGCCCTTGAAGAGTACTCAGCCAAAAAGTCAATGTTATTCTCAAGGTCGCTATAACGCTCCAACTGCGAGAGCAACACCTCGTAGGTAGCCAAAGTGTCAGCCTCGGCACTATGGGCAGCCTCAAGATCTTTGTTGCAATAGAAACGATAGGCAGCAACCAATGTGCGCTCCTCCTTCTTGTGGAAGATGTTCTGCACATCGACATACTTGCGGTTGTGAAGGTCGATATCTACCCCGGCACGCAAAAACTCCTCTGCAAGCACAGGTAGGTCAAAGCGGTTGGAGTTGAAACCACCAAAGTCGCACCCCTCCATAAACTGCTTGAGCGAGCGGGCTATCTGCTTGAATGTAGGGCAATCCTTAACATCCTCGTCTGTGATGTGATGCACAGCCGTAGCCTCAGCAGGGATAGGCATTTGTGGGTTGATGCGACGGGTCTTTATGGTCTTCTCGCCATCCGGAGCGACCTTCACCATCGAAATCTCGACGATGCGGTCGTTGGATGTGTCGGTACCGGTAGTCTCCAGGTCAAAGAAGATTATCGGTCTGCGGAGGGAAAGTTTCATCTATTACGCGCTGATAATCATTGGCATAAGCAACATAAGGGTCGAGGTGGTCTGCTCGTCATCATATACAGGCTTGAATACACCTGCGCGGGTAGAGTCAGCAAGCTCAACCAAGACTGTCGGAGTCTCAATGTTGGCCAAAATCTCAATGAGGAATACGCTCTTGAAGCCGATAGAGATTGGGCTGCCGTCGTATGAACAACTCAGGCTCTGGTTAGCCGATACATAGAAGTTGACATCCTGCGCTGTGAGGGTCATCTTGTTGTCGGCAATATCAAGGCGGATAAGGTTTGTAGCCGAGTTAGCACATACAGCCACACGCTTAATGCCGTTAAGGAACTCAATGCGGTCAATGAGTATCTTGTTAGGGTTGGCTACAGGGATAACGGCGTTGTAGTTAGGATACATACCCTCAATAAGACGGCAGATGAGGGTGTAGTTCTTCATAGTAAAGACAGCGTTGGACTTATCGAAGCTGACCAATACATCATCCTCCTCCTTGAGAAGAAGGTTCTTGAGAAGGTTTGCAGGCTTCTTAGGGAGGATAAACGAAGCGTTGTTCTGGCTCTCCTGCTTAGCGGTGTGCTTAACGAGCTTGTGGCCGTCGGTAGCAACGAAGGTGATGCCAGCGTTGTCAATGTTGAAGTAGATACCGTTAATCATCGGCTTGAAGTCGTCGTCGGCAGTAGCAAAGATGCTCTTGTTGATACCGTTTACCAATGTGTCAACATCGAGGGTAACCTCTGCCTTATCGTCGCTCAACGACTTGCTTGTAGGATAGCTTACAGGGTTTGCACCAGGAACGGATGAGCTACCGCTGTGCCAGGTAATCTTAATCTCCCAGGTTGACTCGTTCACATCGAGTGTGAGCGGCATCTCTGAACACTCCTTCAGTACATCGAGAAGCACCTTTGCAGGGGCAGCAACCATACCCTCGCGCTCAATATTCTCAACCTCAAGAGTACCTACAAGAGTGGTCTCCGCATCTGAGGCTGTCACACGCAAAACACCATCCTTAAGCTCCATAAGGAAGTGCTCAAGAATTGGGAGTGAACTTTTGTTGTTGATAACCTTGCCTGTCATTGAGAGTACAGACAAGAGGGCTGAACTTGATACTGTAAATTTCATCTTTCTATTATTTTATTTGTTTATAATTATTTACTAAAGTGTTGCCAACTTGTCAAGGGCGTTGGATATCATCTGCTTAACAAACGGCTTGTAGTCGGTGCAGGCGTCAAGGGCGATACGCTGGGCAATGATTGTGCAGATAGTTGCCGCCTTGTGACCCATAAGGGCTGCCATACCCGCCAAAGCGGAGGACTCCATCTCAAAGTTGGTAATCTTGCGACCGCCAAACTCAAACGACTCAATCTTCTCGTTCAGATGAAGATCCTGAGGTTGAAGGCGCACCCAACGGCCCTGTGGAGCGTAGAAGCCAGGGGCAGCAATGGTGATACCCTTGCGGGTGACATCCTTGAACAGCTCGCCCAATGAAGGGTCGGCGTCGATGAAGTAAGGCTTTGGAAGCAGAGCGTTCCAGCCTGTATGCTCAATAAAGGCACGCTCAATCTCAAGGTCGCAGACATCGTTTCTGCCGGCGTAGTAGTTGAGCAGACCGTCAAAACCAACCGAGGTGGCTGCAAAAATAGCCTCGCCAACCTTAATGTCGGCCTGAAGCGCTCCCGATGTACCAAGACGGACAAGAGTCAGTTGCTTGAACTCATCCTTAACCTGACGGGTAGCAAAGTCGATATTGGCAAGGGCGTCAAGCTCGGTGACGCAGATGTCGATATTGCCGATACCGATACCTGTGGAGAGAACGGTCATACGACGGCCCTTGTATGAGCCCGTAATGGTCTTGAACTCGCGGTTTTCAACCTCGCACTCAATTGTGTCAAAGAATGAGGCAACCATAGCCACGCGACCAGGGTCACCAACCAACATAACGATGTCGGAAATTTGCTCAGGGAGCAGATGGAGGTGGAATATTGTACCATCCTCATTTATAATGAGTTCCGAAGCGGGAATAGTTCGTTTTTGTGTCATCGAAGTCATAATACAATAGTTTTATGTTGTAAAATTGGTATAAAAGTAATATATTTACATCGTATTTCAAAGAAAATACCGAACTTTTTTATTAGAAATAAAAAAACAATAACAAATAGCGCTAATTATGACACTCATCAAGTCAATCTCAGGCATTAGAGGCACTATCGGCTCTACCCCATCGGAAAACCTCACTCCGATAGATATCGTTAAGTTTACAACGGCTTATGCCCGCTTTATGAGCGAGAAGCACAACGGCAAGCGTCTGACAATCGTTGTGGGTCGTGACGCCCGCATCTCAGGCCCTATGGTCAACGACATCATTCAGGGCACCCTCATAGGTTGCGGTGTGGATGTTATCAATGTGGGTCTTTGCACCACCCCTGGCACCGAAATGGCAGTCATAACCCATAAGGCTGACGGCGGCATTATCATTACTGCCTCGCACAATCCAAAGCAGTGGAACGCCCTCAAACTACTCAACGAAAAGGGCGAATTTTTGAACGACGCCGAGGGTAAGAGAGTCCTCGCATTGGCCGATGACGAGAGTTACCAATACCCTGATGTTGACAATCTTGGAAAGGTTATCTCAACCGATGATTTCAACGACACACATATCGCTCAGGTCTTGGCTCTGCCACTTGTAGATGTCGAGGCAGTACGCGCTCGCAAGTACAAGGTTGTAGTCGATGCGGTTAACTCGGTGGGCGGTATTGTCATCCCTAAGTTGCTCCGTGAGTTGGGATGCGAGGTGGTGGAACTCAACTGCGAGCCTACGGGTCAGTTTGCTCACAACCCTGAGCCTCTGCCTCAGAACCTTACCGAGATTTCGGAGGTTATCCGTAGCGTAGGTGCAGACTTGGGTATTGTCGTTGACCCCGATGTTGACCGTCTTGCCTTTGTAAACGAGGATGGAACAATGTTTGTAGAGGAGTACACCCTTGTGGCAGTGGCAGATTATATCCTCTCAAAGCAGGTGGGAAATACCGTCTCAAATCTCAGTTCATCCCGTGCATTGCGCGATGTGACTTTGGCTCACGGAGGTTGTTACTCCGCCTCGGCTGTGGGAGAGGTCAATGTGGTCGAAATGATGAAACAAACGGGCGCAATTATAGGCGGCGAGGGCAATGGCGGAGTGATATATCCAGAGCTCCATTATGGTCGCGATGCGCTTGTGGGAACAGCCCTCTTTTTGACCTACTTTGCTGCCAAAAATATGACAATGACAGCCCTCAAGGCCTCATATCCTCAGTACTTCGCTTCAAAGAACAAAATCGAGCTTACACCAGCCATAGATGTGGATAAAGTGTTGCTCGAGATAAAGAGCCGTTACTCTGCTGAGAATGTGAACGATATAGACGGCGTAAAAATTGACTTTGCCGAGAGTTGGGTACACCTGAGAAAGTCAAATACCGAGCCTATAATCCGCATCTACACCGAGGCTAAAAGTGCCGTCGAGGCGGATAGTTTGGCTGAGAAATTCATTGCCGAGATTAGCGAGATTTGCAACCTATAAAACTTCAAAAATATGGACAAAGTCAGAGAGTATATCGACGCCAACAAAGAGCGTTTCTTGGAGGAACTTTTCGAGTTGCTCCGCATCCCTTCAATCAGTGCCGTAACGGAGTATGCCCAGGCTCGTCAGCGTTGTGCTGAACATCTTGCTGCTGCCCTTGTCAAGGCGGGTGCAGATAGTGCCGAGGTTATCGCTACCGAGGGCGCACCTATAGTTTTTGGCCAAAAAATTATCAGCCCGAAGGCTAAGACCGTGATGGTCTATGGCCACTACGATGTAATGCCTCCTGAGCCGCTGAATGAGTGGACCACCGAGCCATTTGAGCCTGTAATCAAGGATGGTCGTATCTATGGTCGTGGCGCTGATGACGACAAGGGTCAATCGTTTATGCACATCAAGGCCTTTGAGGCTATGTGCGCAACGGGTACGCTTCCGTGCAATGTCAAGTTCCTGCTTGAGGGCGAGGAGGAGAGTGGCTCTACCCAAATCAGCAAGTTCTGCGCCGCAAATAAAAAGATGCTCAAGGCCGACATAATCTTGGTGTCGGATACATCTATGCTCAGCCTCGATACCCCGTCTATCACTTGCGGTCTGCGTGGCCTTGCGGGCGTGGAGGTGTCGGTGTCAAATGGTGCTGCCGATCTGCACTCAGGTATCTATGGCGGTGCTGTTCACAACCCCGCTATGGTGCTATCCAAGATGTTATCACAAATCGTTGACGCTCAGGGCCATATAACTATACCTGGCTTCTATGACGATGTGCGCGAGCTGACGGCAGATGAGCGCAAGGCTCTGAACAGAGTACCATTCTGCACACGCAAGTACAAGGCCTCTTTGGGCGTTGGTGCTGTGGCAGGCGAGGAGGGTTACACCACCCTTGAGAGGGTCGGAGTGCGCCCTACATTTGAGATTAACGGTATGTGGAGTGGCTACACGGGCGAGGGTAGCAAGACAATCATCCCTGCTGTGGCTCACGCCAAGATAACTATGCGCCTTGTGCCATATCAGACCCCAAATGAGATTACAAAGCGTTTCAAGGAGTACTTCACTTCACTCGCTCCTAAGGGTGTAAAGGTGGATGTACGCCCTACTCACGGCGGTGTGCCTTATGTTTCGCCTACCGATATGGCTGCATACAAGGCTGCCGAGAAGGCTATAGCCGAGGTCTTTGGCAAAAAGCCTGTGCCTGTCTATTCGGGTGGCTCTATAGGCGTAATCAGTTGCTTTGAGCAGGTGCTGGGCATAAAGTCTATCCTTATGGGCTTCGGACTGTCAAAGGATGCTATCCACTCCCCTAACGAGAGTTATGGCCTCGACCAATTTGAACTCGGCCTCAAGACTATACCTCTATTTTATAAACACTTTGCTTAAATGAGACGACTTCTAACCCAAATCTGCGCCATTGCCGTAGTTGCCACTTTCGCTTTGGCGTGCGCTCCTAAGGGTACAACCCTCAAGGGTCGCGTTATGTGTGACAATAAGCCCGTGGCGGGTGTTGTGGTGAGCGATGGCGAGCAGGTGGTGCAGACCAACGAGCGCGGTTACTACTACCTGAGCTCCACAAAGCCCTACGGCACAATATTTATCTCTACCCCGTCGGGATATGCTCCGCAGATGAAGGATGGTGTGCGTGCCGACTTTTGGGCCCATACTACAGCCGAGGCTCAGGTGTGCGAGCGCCACGACTTCAACCTCAGAGAGATTGACGACACGCTACAGGAGGTGCTCTTTATGACCGACACCCACTTCTGCAACGACCCTAAGCGCGAGGACTTCAAGCATTTCAGAGAGTTGGCTATGCCTGCAATCAACCGCGTGGCAGAGGCTTGCGTGAGCGACAAGTTGGCCATCTGCTTGGGCGATATCACCTGGGATAGATTTTGGTACGCTACGGGTATGAGTATCGACGATGTGCCCCAGCACCTTATCTCTCAAAACTTCCCTATGCCCTTCTACTGCGTGCACGGAAATCACGACTACGACCCATCCGTAGGCCCTGACCAAAACCCTAACTGCAACGCTATCAAGCGATTTGTCAACACCTTCGGTCCGACATTCTACTCCTTCAATCGCGGTAATGTCCACTTCGTTATGCTCGACAATATAGTCTATAAGAACGAAATCAAGCCCGACCAAAAGGTGGCTAAGGGTGTTGTGGGAAGCCGTAACTACGACCTCTATGTCGATGACGCGCAGTTAGAGTGGCTCAAGCGCGACTTGGCTTTGGTCGATAAGAGCTCTACCCTTGTGGTGTGTATGCACGCACCGCTGTTTACCTATAACGACAAGGGCGAGCAGGTCTATAGCCTTGTGGCAGATAATGCCGAGGCTTTGGTCGATGTGGTTAAGGAGTTTGAGAGCGTCAAGTTCTTTACGGGCCACTCACACCGAACTATGTCGTTTGTGCATCCTCAGTACCCTCATATCGTGGAGTACAACCTCACATCTATCGGTGGCGACTTGTGGAATACCCCTTCAAAGTGGGGCGTGACTATCGGCGAGGATGGCGCAGATGCGGGCTTCTACCTCTGCACCTTCTCCGAGCAGGGCTTCAGCCGTCAGTGGCATAGCACCGAGGACGGAAATCCTTACCCTTTCCGCGTCTATGATATGAATGTGGTGGCTCGCGAGTATAAGAGCAACCAGGCCCTCAAGCACCTTGTGCGCCTGCAACGCAACCAGACTTCCTACGCCCAAAAGCAGTTCCAAAACTACATCTACATCAACTGCTGGGCTTGGGAACAAGGCTCAACTCTTGCTGTAACTCAGGGCGAGAAACAACTTGTCGTTGAGAAGGTTACGCACTCCGACCCTATGGCTGCAAAGATGATTTTTGCAAAGCCTTCAATCCTCAAAACCACAAAGGAGAGCAAGAAAATTAACCGCCTCTCTATCGCTCCAAATATGTTTCGTGCCAAGTGCTTAGACGCTACGGGCGAGGTGGTTGTTACGCTCACAACCCCTACGGGCGGAACGGTCAGCCAAACCTTCAAGCGACCAATCCAATAGCACATCACGCATAATGCGCTGATAATCAAGGGTTGCACTTCGGTGTGACCCTTTTTGCGCATCTTGTCCCACGGGCGTCTTATTCTGGGACAAAATGGGACAAAATGGGTTAAAGTATTGTTGTACAGCGCGTTACGCTGTCCCAACTTGTCCCACGGCTGGGACAAAATGGGACAAATGGGACAAAATGGGAC
>JAFNYE010000043.1 GCA_017383345.1 Alistipes sp.
CAGGAGCCGACATAACTACGTACTTAGCACCAGCCTTGATGTGAGCCTCAGCCTTCTCAGCAGTGAGGAACAAACCAGTTGACTCAACTACATACTCAGCCTCAACCTCGTTCCACTTCAAATCCTCAGGATTGCGCTCAGCAGTTACGCGGATAGCCTTACCGTTGATGATAAGAAGGCTCTTCTCCTCGTCGAACTCGATAGTGCCCTGGAACTGACCGTGCATAGTGTCATACTTGAGCATATAAGCCAAGTAATCTACAGGACAAAGGTCGTTAATACCTACAACCTCGAACTTCTCAGGCTGATTGCAAGCAGCGCGGAATACCATACGGCCGATACGACCGAAACCGTTGATACCAATCTTAATTGTTGCCATAGTTTTTGTAAAAAATTATAATTAAAAAAATGAAACCTTTCGTTTATTCACAATTTACGCCGCAAAGGTAGTGATTAATATTTAGAATTCAAAATGAAGAATACAATTTTTTTGCCGTAGTCTGCGCGTTTGGGATAGCTTTACAGCTATTATGAACAAAGGGCTTTAGTGCTTGGCAAGTAAACTTGTCGCACTACACCTTTATCCGCTCCCCTACGGAGTAGTCCTAAACAACAACGCCCGACCTTAGGAGTCGGGCGTAAAGAGTAAAGCATAAAGCCTAAATTCTAAAAAGCGGACACGGCACGCACATAGGTGCTGCGGTTCTTACCGAGGTTGCCGGTGTAGCCACTGCCCATACCGACACTCCACGGACAGAACTTACCATCATATTGTTTATTACTTTCCGTTGACGACCAATACCATCCCAAATCGCCACGATTAAATAGTTTTTCTCCACCTTTTGAGGTTAATGTGCGATTGACTGCGTCGTGGACAGCATCGTCGGACGCAAACTTCTCCAACTCCTCAATTGACGGCAGATACCAACCTTCGCCCAAATCGGCACACCACTTGAAGGCAGGGTACTTTTCTTGCCAATTAGCCACAGCCTTAACCTTTGCCATATTGTAAGCGCCATCGCTATTGCTATCAGCGCCAATAAGGCGTTTTTGTTCCGCCTCGTCTGACGACCATTGCAACCCTCGTCTTGATTGCGTCATACTCACAATTTTACCGTGCTTGCCGTCGGCTGCAACCTCAAAGACAACACCCTCCTTTGTGCCGTCATTGTAGTAGTCGCCGACTTTGTATGGCGCAGAGGTTATGCCTTTAGCAGAAGTTGTCGGGGTTGGCGCAGCGCTCTGTTTAGTGAGAGTAGCATTAACGGTAGTACTCTTACCCTCGGCAACGGTAATAGTTTGCGTAAAGTCGTTATAGCCACTCTTTGAGATTTTGATTGTATGTTTGCCCACAATGACACGCTCTAAATCTATCGGTGTACGACCGACAACCTTACCATCGAGCGCGACATCGGCCATAAGTGGGGTGCTGCCGACCACGACAGTACCCAACATAGGCGTAGGGGCTGGGAGCGTATAGCTCTGCTGGGGTTTATCGGAGGTAATCTTTTGCGAGATAGAGGCTGTGCGATGACCCTCCTTGCGACTCTCAAAGATATAAGTGCCCGATGTGAGTGTTCCGCTCCAGCGCGAAGTGCCACGCTTAGTGCCATTGACCCATATTTCTGCCCCATCGGGCGCGATGAGGGTGACGGTAGCGGCATCGGCCTTAAGGCTAACGCTCTTTTCGACCTTTGAGCCGGCAACGGTAAAAGTTCCGCTCTGCGAGTGGTATCCCGCAGCCGAGACGGTGTAGTTATAGGTTCCGCTCTCAAGCACCAACATCATACTACCCTCGGTAAGTGGGTAGTGGTTGCCCGCGATAGTGACAACAGCACTCTGCGGCTCGACAGCAAAGACCACATACTGAGGTTTTGAGGCTTGAGTGTTTATATTTTGGCGGAAGGCGATTGAGTTTTTGTTGACAGTAATAGTCTGCTCACACTCGCTCTTACCATAGGTCAACTTGAGGGTATGGTCGCCAATCATCACATCCGAGACGGTGAGGGACATAGCGTCGGAGGTTTGACCCTTATACTGGCCATCAATATATACATCCGCACCGACCACATTGCTGTTGACAATAATCGAGAAGGTTTGGTTTAGATAGGCCTCAAGGTAGTACTCCTTGTTTGCTTCAAGGTTAAGGCATACCTCGTTGGAGTCGCCATATTCGTTATGATGAAAATAGAAGCGGGTGTTTGGCTTGGCGGTCATCTCGACAATCAGACCCAAGTCGTAGGCAGCCGTCTGGCAGCGCATAACCTCGTTATTTGTGGCAACTTTGATTTGGATACCATCAATATCCTCAACGGTCATACGGTTGATTTTGACCTTCAATCGGGCGCAAGGGCGGCGAGAGTGGTCTTGAGGTATAGCGTCGACACTATAGCCCGTAAGCGCATCGGACTGCACAGGGCGGAACTTTGAGGCATCTATGATGATGCTCTTCTCGGCCTGTGCCACAGCAGTTATCGCACAAAAGAGGGCGACAAGTATAGTGAAAAATCTCTTCATAAGTTCGGAATTTGAGCAAAGTTAATATTTTTTCAAGATTTATACACCATAAAAACAAAAAAAGAGGCCGAAGCCTCTTTGAAATTTATATCGGGGAAGGGTTAAAGCATCTTCTCAATCTCGGCAGAGATACGCTCCAAAACCTCATCGACAGTACCGAGGCTCGGAACAGCAACATACTTACCCTGAGCTCGGTAGTAGTCGGCAACCACAGCTGTCTGCTCATTATAAATCTTTATGCGGTTGCGGATAATATCCTCCGAAGCATCGTCAGCACGGCCAGAGTCCTTACCGCGGAGCAAGATACGCTTAACAAGCTCCTGCTCGGGCACATCCATATAAATCATCAAATCAACGCTGTCGCCCTTGCCCTCCAAAACCTTATCAAAGGCCTCAGCCTGAGCGGTAGTGCGAGGGAAACCGTCGAAGATTGTACCCTTAATATCCTTATGGGCGTCAAGATAGTGCTCAATCATACCGATAACCACAGAGTCAGGAGCCAACTCGCCACGACTGATGCACTCCTGCATCTGCTTGCCCAACTCGGTCTGAGCTTTAATCTGTGAACGGATAATCTCGCCTGTAGAGATATGTTCCAAACCGAACTTCTCCTTCAAAAGCTCCGACTGAGTACCCTTACCACATCCCGGAGCACCAAATAATACTATATTAAGCATAACCTAAACAGTTCTAATATTGCCACAAAGTTAAAACTTTTTTTTGATTTACCACTCTTTGCATCAAGATTTTATTAAAAAAGTTAAAAAACTACAAAACCTCTTTTAGGCTCATTTGTTCCGATTTTAACCTATTTAGAGCCCGTGCCCTTATATATATAAATATAGGTATAAGGCGAGTTGTTAAGAAAAATGAAAAAATTATTGAAATTTTTTAATAAAACTCTTGCACAGTTCGCAAAAAGCCCTTATCTTTGCAGTGAAGTTTTAAGGTTCATTTTAGGTTAGTAGTTTTAGGTTGGTTGAGGAAATCGGTGGTTGCTGAGCAATGGGCTCGGCTAAAACTCTCAGAAGGTGCTCTTTTGAGAAGTTGAATACCCCGAAGACCTCATTTTTTTTTGCTAAAAAATGAGGCCTAAAAAAATGTCCTTTTGTTACCCACCCCCTAAATCCCCCTCCTGTGAGGGGGACTTTTGTTTTTTGCTCAAAAAAATGAGGTCTTAAAAAATACCAACGACAAAAAATCCGCAGATGTTTCCTCTGCGGATTTTTTACAAGAATTTACTTCTAACCACCTTCCGTCCTACCTCACGCTCAACAATACCCGTCAACACATCGGCAGCATCGTGCCATCGGTTTGCCGAAAAGAGTCGGCGGTAGGTTGTAATATGGTTATAAAACTCCGGCCAGCGACGCTGCCAATCTAAGGGCATACGCAGGTTATGCAGCACCGTTGTAGAGTTACTCAAGATGCGAGCCTCCTTATTATTGGACTGATGAAACCACTCCACGCGCACCGTAGGACAAAGTTGCTGCAGCACGCGGGCAAAACCTCTGCCGCCATTGTTACTCTCAACCACAGCCAGGCGGGTCTGGGCCCCATTGAGCATATCGGCAACGAGTTTTTCGGTCTGCTCCATAGGTAGCGAGGAGTAGGTCACATCGGTGACATATATCGCCCCTGCCCTATCAACAGCATAGCATACCGAGCAGAGATAGTCCTCGCCCATATCTGCCGTATCGGTATAGTTGGCATAGCGGACAATGTCGCGAGGCAGAGCGTTATAGGTCGTAAAGTTTTTACCATACAAAAGACCCTCTGCCGTCGTTGGGTTGCCTTGATAGAGGCACTCGAACTTAACAGGGTCCAAACGGCGCTTTGAGGCGAGCAAGGCTGCACTATGGCGCTGCTCCCACAACGACTCACCGCGCTCACGAGGGTCTATTTCGGAGGCATCTCCCACCTTGAGGGCCTCAAAATTGAGCGCCACCCAGGTATCGGGCTCAACACTCTCAAGTTGCGACCACTCGGTCAAATCAACAACCTTCTCGCACTCGCGGATAGTGCCTATAAGGTCCTGCTCGTGCCAGCGGGTAAAGACCATAATCTCCTGCGATGCGTTATGCATACGGGTACGCACAACCGAGGTGTACCACTCGCGACAATTCTCGCGAACAACGGGCGAATTGGCCTCCATAGCATCCTTATAGAGGTCATCAAGGATAAAACAATCGACACGATTACCCGTAAGACTACCCTCACGGCCTACCGATATAAGGCTGCCGTGATGATCGACAATCTCCACCTCGTCCGAAGTACGAATATACGACCCCGAGCGGCCGCTACCCTTAATTGTGGTCTGGGGAAAGATCTGGTTATACTCACGGCTCTCAATGAGTCGCTGCACACGGCGATTAAACTTAGAGGCCAGCGTAGCCGAATAGGAGGCGATAGCCACCTTCAAATCGGGATTAAGCCCAAGCAGATAGGCCGGCAAAAGGGTACTTGCTCCGACACTCTTGCCGTGCTGCGGGGGCATAGTAATAATAAGCCTGCGAACCTTCCCCTGCGCAAAGGCTTCGAGCAGACGGTAGTAGCTTCTATGAAAGGGTTGCAACTCCAAATAGGGAGCTACAGCGGTAGCAAAATCTTCAAAACTCATCATATTCGACACCCCGATTAAACCAACAACTCATACAAACGGTCAATATCAAAATCGTTGGGCATAAAGCTTTGACCACCATCTTCATCCTCAACGATTGTTGTGCAGTCCCACCAGACAAACGCAACATCGACAACCTCTCCGCTCTTTTGGTCGCGGTAAATCGCAATCGAAAGTTCAAGTCTATAACTCACATCGGGCGTATGACTATAAAAAACACCCGAAAAGTACTCCCTCTTTCCTACTGCAGCTACAATTTTCTCTGCAAAATCATCATAACAAATCTCTGAAACACTCCATAAGCAATTCATAAATTAAAAAAATGGTTTAATTACTTGGTTTTCTGCGATAAATATTTTACCTTTGTTGCAAAGATACAATCAAATTTTGATTTTGATACTCTTTTAGTTCAAAATTTGTATAATATTTTTCAATACTTTTATATGGGACAGCGATTAAAACTTATACGCAAGGCGTTAGGAATGACGCAAGAGCAACTCGCTCAGCGACTTGGCGTGGGCAAAACAGCTCTTTCGATGGTGGAGACAGGCAAGGCCAACCTCTCAAACCGCAACAAGAACATTCTTGTTCAAGAATTTAATATTTCGCCGGAGTGGTTAGAGACTCAGCAGGGCGAGATGTTCAACTCCGATCCGGCGCTGGTCAAGGCTTTTCAGCTCAAGACCGACAATTCATTACCAATGCAGAGTGTACCGCTCTACTCAATTGAGGGTACTGCGGGCCTGGTACCGCTCTTTGCCGACAAACAGTCAATTGAACCTGTAAACTTTATCCACATTCCAAACCTCCCAAAGTGCGATGGCGCGATTTATGTTGTAGGCGATTCGATGTATCCGCTGCTCAAGAGTGGCGACATTGTCCTCTACAAGCAGCTGAGTAGTCTTGAGGATGTATTTTGGGGCGATATGTACCTGCTCTCAATCGACATAAATGGCGAGGAGTATATCACCGTAAAATATCTACAAAAGTCGGACATTGAGGGTTATGTGCGCCTTGTAAGCCAAAACCCACACCACGCCGACAAGGATGTACCGATGAGCAAAATCAGGGCTATAGCCCTTGTTAAGGCCTCAATTAGAATGAACTCTATACGATAGTATGGAATTTTTAGCTCAATATGGACTGCTGGGGTTATTTATAGGCTCATTTCTTGCCGCTACGGTCATACCTATGAGCGCCGATGTGCTTTTGGTAGGTATGCTTATTGCTGGCCTGCACTCACCGGTCGCTATAATTGTGGTGGCAACTTTGGGCAACTGGATTGGCGGTATAACAAGCTACGGTATAGGTCGCGCAGGAAAGTGGGAGTGGATAGAACGATTAGGTGTCAATCGCGAGAGTCTTGAGAAGCAACAGCACCGCATTGAGCGCTATGGCGCTACGATAGCGCTACTGACCTGGGTGCCGATAATAGGCGATGTATTTGCCGTAGCGTTAGGTTTTTACCGCGTGAAATTCATACCCGCGACCATTTGGATGGGCATAGGCAAGGCGGCACGATTTGTCTGCTGGTATCTAATTTATACGCTATTTTAGAGGGTGCAAGAAAAAAGGTGTGGCAGATTTTTGTTTTTTCGTCAAAATTGATTAACTTCGCTAAGAGAAAACCTTAAAACTATAACAATATGAAAGTTAAAACAATTATGGCCGATTTGGAGCGCAAGCATCCGGGCGAGAGCGAGTATCTACAAGCCGTACAAGAGGTATTGGAGTCAATCGAGGAGGTTTACAACTGCCACCCCGAGTTTGAGAAGGCCAAAATCGTTGAGCGTATGGTTGAGCCAGACCGCATTTTCACATTCCGCGTAACTTGGGTTGACGACCGAGGCGAGATACAGACCAACATCGGCTACCGCATACAATTCAATTCAGCCATTGGCCCATATAAGGGCGGCATTCGTTTCCACAAGGCTGTAAATGTATCAATGCTCAAGTTCCTCGGATTTGAGCAGACATTCAAAAACGCACTCACTACCCTGCCTATGGGTGGCGCGAAAGGTGGCTCAGACTTTGACCCTGTGGGCAAGTCCGACGCAGAGATTATGCGTTTCTGCCAAGCATTTATGTGGGAGCTATGGAACAATATCGGCCCTGATACCGATGTTCCCGCAGGCGATGTAGGCGTAGGCGGTCGCGAAATTGGCTATATGTACGGTATGTACAAAAAGCTCGCGCGCGAGTATAATACAGGTGTACTCACAGGCAAGGGTATGAATTGGGGTGGCTCGCTTATCCGTCCTGAAGCTACGGGCTTTGGAGCGCTCTACTTCGTTGAACACATGTTGGCAAAGGCCGGCAAGAGCATCAAGGGTGCTACAGTTGCAATATCAGGCTTCGGAAATGTAGCGTGGGGCGCTGCCACAAAGGCTACCGAGTTGGGGGCAAAAGTTATCGCTATATCCGGCCCGGACGGTGTAGTTTACAACCCTGAGGGTATGACTCAAGAGAAGTTGGATTATATGCTTACACTGCGCGCCTCTAACCAAAATATAGTAGCCCCATTTGCAACCAAATTCCCTGATGCAACATTCATCCCTGGCAAGAAAGCGTGGAGCATCAAGTGCGACATTGCCCTTCCTTGCGCATTCCAGAACGAGCTCAACGGCGACGATGCTGCCGAATTGCTCGCTAATGGCACCTGGTGCGCAGCCGAGGTATCAAATATGGGATGCACCCCTGAGGCTATAGCAGCATTCCAAAGCGCAGGCATACTCTTTGCTCCAGGCAAGGCTGTAAATGCAGGAGGCGTAGCTACATCGGGACTTGAGATGACCCAAAATGCTATGCATATAAGCTGGTCGGCAGCCGAGGTTGACAGCAAACTCCACTACATTATGGAGTCAATCCACGCTGCTTGCGTGAAGTATGGAACACAACCAGACGGCTATGTAAACTATGTCAAGGGAGCAAACATCGCAGGCTTTATGAAAGTTGCTCAGGCAATGCTCGAGCAGGGTATAGTATAAACACACATGCGCTCAGCAGCTATAAAAACAGCAAAAGGCAGTACAAGAGTACTGCCTTTTGCTTGGCCGATAGGTTGTGCTGTAGTTGCGCTGTTTTCACGGCAAATAATTTGTTGTCAAAAGGCAGTAGTAGCACGCTCGGCTATAAAAACAGAAAGGATAGTACCGTAAAAGCACTACCCTCACTATATACACCAATTTGTCGTCAAAATAGTACAAATACAACGCTCGGCGAAATTGAACACGATGGGCTGTACTAAGCGTACTGCCCATTGTGGGCATATTTCGTTAGCGGAAGTAGTTGCGCTGTTTTCACGGCAAACAATTTGTTGTCAAAAGGCAGTAGTAGCAACGCTCGGCTATAAAAACAGCGAAGGGTAGTACTTGGCGTACGACCCTTTGCTGGTTTTAGAGTTAGCGGAAGCTAATGCTGCCTTTTCACAACAAATTACAGGTAAGAAGCCAATATCTCAATAGGATGCAACACTCTCTTCGATGTTGACATCTCTATCTGCCACTTACAGGTTTCGCAATCGGTAGATACGACATCGCACTCAGAGGCCTCAATAGCCTTAAAGAGAGGCTCGCCGATATTCTGCGAAGTCTCATAGTTCTCCTTCTTAAAGCCGTAAGTACCAGCAATACCGCAACATTGAGACTCAAGTTGCACAAGTTCCACATTCGGAATAAGTTTGAGCAGCTCGATAGAGTATTTAGTCCAGCCCATACGCTCCATATGGCAGGCGCTATGGTAAGCTACGCGCAAGTGTGGCGCATCGCTCTTGAACTCAAGGCGCTGATTTCCATCGGCAAGCAGTTCGTAAATAAAACGGGTTGCCAAATCGATATTGTCGCGAATAGCACTATTATCAAGGCCGAGGAGATGGTCGTACTCATCGCGCAAAGTGAAGGTACAGGTTGACGATGTTGCAACGACCTTAAGTTTCTGCTCTGTAGCCTTAGTGATGCTCTTGATGTTGGTCTTAGCCTGCTTCTTAGCCTGCTCAACAAAGCCGTTTGATATAAGGGCCACACCACAGCACTTCTCCTTCTCAAGAAGTTGCACACCATAGCCCAAAGCGTTAGCTACCTTTACAAAAGCCTTACCTAAGTCTGGGTTATTGTAGTTCACATAACAACCGTGGAAGTACGCCAACTGTTTAGCATACAGAGCCTGAGCCTTACGCTGACCCTTAAGCCAACCCTCAAAAGTACCGAATGCGTACTTAGGGAAAATACGGCGGTGGTCAATCTTCATCACACCCTCAACCACCTTGCGCACAGGCTTAAGGCCGAGGGTAGCATTTACCACAGGGGCAACCACGGTAGCTACGCTACCGACAAGGTCGGTATTTGCCAATGTAAACTCTCGGAGGCCGGGACGCTTGGTGCTATGCTTGATGCGGGCACTATGGATAATGTCGCCAATGCGCACCTCTGACGGACAAGCCACCTCACAGCGCTTGCAGTTAAGGCACATCTCGATAGCAGGATCGTAGTAGGCTACACCCTTCAATCGGAGGCGCTCTCCATCAGGGCCAGCCTGCTTTGGACCCGGATAGAGGGGATTAACAGCCGCAACAGGGCAATAGACGGTGCAGACTGTACACTTGGTACACTGCTCAAAATTATGTTCGCTATATTGTTTCATTGCTATCGATTAATTATTGTCTGAGCCACGCTCAATGCCGTAATAATTGCCACACCGGCGCCACAACCCTCCTTAACAGGGTTATAGCCTCCCAAAATAGAGCCACAAGCGTAGAGGTTGTCAACGCTCTTGCCTTGCTTGAGGATATGGAACTGCTCGTCCACATCTACACCGCAACCCATAAATGGCTGTGGAGAGTAGATATCTATATCGGTAAGCGGAGATGTTGCACCGATAATATCGCTGCCAAACAGAGGCTCGCATACACCCTGACGATCAGCCTCAAGACCACGACCGATAAAGCTGCCTGTAGCCAAAACGAAGTTCTCGGCCATAAGGGTTACATCCTTTGATGTTGTAACGCTTACAATCTCGCCATTTTCGTCAGTCTGATACGAGGTAGCGGTATGACCTGCGAATATTGCACCGCCCATCTTCTCAAAAGCACGGCGCAAAGCACGCTCAGCCTTAACACCCTCAACTGAAGGAGGCAGGGTTGGAATCATAAGCACGCGACGGTCGGTCATACGCTCAAGACGCTCACGAACATCGTTCTGCGCAAAGCCCAAAGTCGCAGGCAGAAGAACAACCTCAGCATCGCCAGCTTCCCGAACAATAATGCTTGCCAGAGCGCGGAGGTTTTCCTCCTTATCCAACGCGCGAGCAACCGACACGCTACGCATCTCGGTAGGGTTATTACGACGCACAACCAACTCAGGCAATGAGAAGTGGCAGAGGCTTGTCATAACGCCCATCTGCTGCAGAGCCGAAGTGATAAAAGAGGTGTAAATATCCAAAAATCCTTCAGGAACAAAGAGGGCGGCACTATTGAAATCAAGCTTATCATCCTGAGCGCTAACGACGCCGTCAATAGAGAGCCAGCACTCACGCATCTGACCCACAGGAGTGATAACCTTATGGTTTCGCTCGGCGCTTCCGACAGTCGATATGCCTGCGATATTGAAAATCTCGGTTGCCACACCAGCCAAAGCTTCAACCTGCTCCACGCCCACCTTAGCATAAGGGTGGCTCTGTGGCAGCTGAGCAATAGCCTTGAGAGGCTCGGGAGCGTTATACAAACCGAAACTTGCCGATGAAAAGTTCATCGTGCTCTGACCTGCCGCTACCAAAGCGGCTCTCTTGCCGTTGCGAGCCAACTCTATGCCGCACATAAGGGCTGAAAGTCCGCCGCCGATAATTACTGTATCGTATCTCATAGCTATTTTTGCTCCTTTAAGTTCGACAAATCACACACTCCGTCATAGAGCCAACTAAGCAGTTCGCCCTCGCGCAAGGTGTCACCCCACGCTACAGCCGACATACCCTTCCAGCGCTCGCCAATGAAGCTCTTAAGGTCAGCCTTAGCCTCAGCGGCACTCTTACCCGCCACCTCAGACATTACCGAGGCTGCACGAGCGGCACACAACTCACCCTGACAAGTACCCATACCTACGCGGGTACGGCGACGCAAGTCGATGAGGTTCTTAACACCCAAGCAGTTTACGGCATATTCAACCTCGCCGACACTCACCTGCTCACATTCGCAGACAAGGGCTCGCTTAGCAGCTGTAGAGTTATCGATATCTTTAGCGCGCTCACCGTGGCGATTTTCAACCGAAGCCTTTGCGCTAACGCAATGTACTGAGCATTTGCAACTCTTTGACACCTTCTCAGCCTCAGCAGAACCTGGCAGTGGAGCCACAGCGGTAGTACAGCCGACAGCAACGCCAAGCTTCTTGCAGATAAGGTCAACAGTCCACTCAGCCATAAGACGATAGGTCATCAACTTACCGCCTGTGATGGTAATAAAGCCATCAACGCCATCGCGTGTAGCGTGGTCAAGGACAACGATACCGCGGCTGACACTTCTGCCACTCGGATCGTCATCTGACGCCACAAGCGGTCTAACGCCTGCATAGGCGCGCAAAATGCGCGTATGCTCCAACGCAGGGGCAAGCATACAACCCTCGCGAAGAAGCAGGTCAACCTCGTCAGCAGTAACCACCATATTGTCACACTGATCAAATGGCACCTTACTTGAGGTTGTACCTATAACTGTAATGCTGTCGCCCGGCACCAGGATATCGGCATCGGCCGGCTTACGGCAGCGATTGATTACAACATTGTTTACTCGGTGACCAAAAACAAGCAATGCACCCTTTGCCGGAAGCATATTGATAGTAACGCCCGCCTTAGCAGCCAAATCACGACCCCAGATACCGCAGGCATTTACGGTAATCTGCGCGCGATACTCTCCACGCTCGCCCGTAAGAGTGTTGAGCGTCTTTACGCCTACAACCTTACCGCTCTCGATAATCAGTTGCTCAACCAAAGTGTAGGTCAACACCTTTGCTCCGTGGAGCTGCGCATCCAACACATTGGCAGCAGTAAGACGGAATGGGTCGATTGAACCATCAGGCACCTTGACCGCACCGATGAGGGTCGGATTAACCGAAGGCTCAAGAGCCAGAGCCTGCTTAGGGTCGATAGCCTCAGCGCCGATACCCGCAGCACGGCAAGCATCGATAAATTTAGCCTGAAACTCAAGACTATCCTCAGGCAGAGTTATAAACAAGCCGCCCGTATCCTCCACACAGTGGGACGCAATGCGACGGAGAATCATATTCTCCTTAATACACTCCTCCGCACTCTCGCGGTCATTGACAGCATAACGCGCACCGGAGTGCAACAGACCGTGGTTGCGACCTGTGGCACCTGTGGCAATATCAGCCCTCTCGATAAGCAACGCACGAATACCTCGCAGAGCGCAATCTCGCGCAACGCCGGCACCCGTAGCACCACCTCCGACAATAATTACATCGTATTGGTTATTCATCTTGTTTTTGATAATTAAAGGAATACCTCCATAGACCGCAAAGATACGACAAAAACAAACATTTTGAAAGCAAAAAAGAGAAATTTTCACTCTTTAACGAAATAAAAAGCAAAGAAAAGCAAACTATTTCAACCATTTTTCGGGACAAACACCATTTTCAGCATCTTTTATCACAATTTCAGCCTCAAACCCAATAATTTTTTCCCTTTAATTTTATCTTATTAATAGGTATGTTAAAAATATATTTATATCTTTGCCATTCAAAATTCAACATTTGAAAATGAAAAAATTACTCACCCTTATCTTTATCGCTGCCGCCGCAATCTCTTGCAGCGATGAGCGCATTGTCGAAAACCTCTTATTGGGAGGCACCACCCCATTGGTCAACATCTATAGCTACAACGCCGAGAACAACACTATGGAGCACACCGCTTCAAAGTTCCGTGGCGAGGGCATTGAGGTTGTTACCAGCCACGCCAAGGAGATTGACGACAAGAGGTA
>JAFNYE010000044.1 GCA_017383345.1 Alistipes sp.
GCTACCTGCAGCAGCAACGCTCTTAACGGTATAGTTGCCCGACATAATGAAAGGCACCATAATCTTGTGAGCAATCCACTGCTCCTGAACCTCACCCAACCAAGAGGCTGCCGACACGCTGTCACCAACCTTTGCCAATGGCTTGAAATCCCATACGGCATCAAAGTCGAGAGGCTCAGTAATAGAGCCGCGGTCGATAAACAGACCGTCCATCTTTGCAAGGTCGTTCTGCAAACCGTCGTAGTTCTTAGAGAGCAAACCCGGAGCAAGGGTAGCCTCAAGCATATGGCCCTCAAACTCTACGCGGTCGCCAATTTTAAGACCACGGGTAGAGTCGTAAACCTGAACATAGGCATCGTCGCCTATTACTTTGATGACCTCAGCCATCATTCGGGTATCACCACAGTAAACATAGCAAATCTCATTCTGCGCCACAGCTCCCTCGGCACGAACGATTACGATGTTCGAGATAATACCGCTAACTTTTCCTGTTGTTTTCATTATTATCGAGTTTTATATTTCCTTAATTTTATCCTTTCCGTCCAACTCGGCAACGAGTTTATCAAACATAGCCTTACCGGCCTTAGCATCAAGACCCACCCAGCGAGCCACGATGTTAGCCTTTACAAGGTATGCCAAAACGGCGTCGGAACTGAAGTAATCGAAGGTAGAGAGTTCAGAGGCAACAGACCAACGGATAAGGTCAATCTTGCGCTCCTTCTCGAGCATATTCTGCTCGTCCATAGCAGCAATCAAAGCGTCAATGTAGCTCAACTCGCCACGCAAACCGAAGTCTGCCGCAGAGCTGCGCTGCAACTGCTCAACAATATCGCCACCGCCCACAGTAACGCTCTCAACAGCAACATTGCGGTCACGAGCAATAAGGGCAGCCACCACATTTCTCAGGGTGCGGTCCGCCTCAGACCACTCACGCAAAAAGCGCGAAGCAGAGCTGCTGCACATAGCGTAGTAAGCGGTAAAGAGCGACTGGGCAAACGGGAGCGATGTATCTACACTCTGAGCCTGCTCGCTCTCAGCGTCGGCATAAGCAGTAACCACATCAGCCAAAGGCTGTGGCAAAAGCTGTGGAGCCTTCAACTCCTGAGCAACCTGCTCAGCAGATAGACGACCCAAGCGATTGTGGGCGCTGCTGCCGTTGTATTGAGCAACCAAATTCTCGCAGTCGTAGTAGGTGTAGAAGAGCTGCACTGCACGCCAATCTTTTGACGAGAGTACCGACTCAACCTCCGCCAAGATATCCTCCAGGTCGAAACCTTTGGTCTCGGCATCAAGAGAATACTCGCGGAAGCCCGCTACGAGTGCATAGTAGTTGTTACTGAACATAGGCTATGCGAAAAGCAATTTAGAGACCTTCTCACGCAGATACTCCTGCATAAGAGCAGCAAAAGAGTCGTCGGTGAAAGAGATGTAGTAACCACCATCCTTCTGACCTACCTTGAAGCCGTTGCGAACATCCTTAGAGTAGCCAACCTCGATACCGGCAGCGAGGAGCTTCTTGGCAGAAGCCTCAAAAGATGCAGAGAACTTCTCCTCCAAAGCAGCAGGAAGCATAGCCTTAAGTTCAACCTTAGCACCACCGTTCCAAGCAGCAGCAACAGCGAGCAACATCTGCTCGATAAATGCAGGCTCAACAACTACAGCCGAAACACCCTCGTTAACACACTTAGCGATGATAGCGTCAGCAATCTCGTTCTTAATCTTAGCCAAAGCCTGCTTACCGGCCAAAGCAATCTCAGTCATTGAGTTCTTAGCAGTGTCGGCAGCCTTAGTCTCAGCCTCCTTTACAATCTTTGCAGCCTCAGCCTTAGCGTCAGCAACAATCTTTGCAGCCTCAGCCTTAGCGTCAGCAACAAGACGATCCGCCTCGGCACGACCCTTCTCAAGGCCCTCACCATAAAGGCGCTCCGTCAACTCCTTTAATTTCAAATTGTTTTCCATAGAAGATATTTATAAATTTATTTAAGAATTTTCATTTCGCGCACAAAAATAGTCATTTTCCTATGGAAAAGCAAATAATTAGATGGTTTTTTCAGCATCGTCAGCCATAACCACCTACAAAAAAGGCCTTTGACCTAGCCAAAGTCAAAATGTAACAGCTGTCACAGGGCTACACCCCCCTGTGACAGCTGTTAAAAATCGACTGATATTTACATTTCTCCCAAACCCCCTTTTGAAAAAAGGGGGCTTAGTCGCTACGCTCCGGGTGCGCGAATAGAGGGTGTGCGAGGCTAACGCACCACAACCGCTCTGGAGTGTGGCTGACGCAGATGAGCTACTTGGGCTGTAGGGAGTTTTTTAGGGAAATTAGAGAATTTAGGGAAATTAGGGAATTTAGTGCTTCTATGGTCTTGTCCCTAAACTCCTTAAATTCCTTAAACTCCCTATATCCCTAACCTCCCTACCACCATTCGTACCGCCCAAAATTCGCGCACTCATTTGTCGTCAGAAAGGTATAGATGCAACGCTCGCCCTGAGAGACAACGAAGGGCCGTACTTGTGGTACTACCCTTTGTTGGAACGATGGGTAGCGGCAGTAAATGCGTGCTTTTCACGGCAAAGCCCTTTTAGCGCCAGAAACAACACCCCCGCAGCACCAAGAAATTAATTTTAGGCGAGGAATTTCAACGCTCGGCATAATTCCCACTTTCGCGCACTATTTTAGCGTCAGAGCGGTGTAGTTACAACGCTCGCCCTGAGAGACAACGAAGGGCCGTACTTGTGGTACTGCCCTTTGTTGGAACGATGGGTAGCGGCAGTAAATACGCCGCTATCACGCTAAAATTTATTTATTGGTGTTGTACTCTCAACAAATCCTGCACAACCTTCACCGGCGAGAATGTCGAAATTGGGACATCTACAAAGATTGTGGTCCAATTTGCCATAGCGCCGTTCCAGAGGCCAGGAAGCTCCTGAGCGCGGAGGGTACGGCCGCCGCTTGACTTAGAGGAGATAAAGCCTGTAGCAGGGTCAGTGTAGTCAAGAAGGTTATATTTTGAGCCATCGGCAGCATAGACTCCACACACCAAATCTACAGGGTTAAAGTGTGTCGCGTCCTTCATAAGGTGCATATCGTCGGCCGAAATCTGGCTTGACTCAGCAATCTGCAATGTCTGAGTTCCGTCAGCATTTGCCACCCAGAAAGGACCACCACCAGGCTCACCTTCATTGCGAACCATACCACAAACGCGAATAGGGCGTTTAAGCAGCTTCTCAAGTAACGCAACATCATAATTCTCAGGGAGTTTAACACACAGCTTCTGCTCAAGCAGAGCGGCAACGGCTGCCACATCAGCAGTACCGTTTTCAAGAGAAGTAAGAGCCTCAAAAATCTGCTGTTGCAACTCAAGCAACAGGCCCGCAAGAGCCTTCTTATAGAGGACAGTATCGGCTCTAAGAGCATCGGTAGTTACATTGTCGATATTCTTAACAAAAATTACCGAAGCCTCAATATCATTAAGGTTTTCAAGCAGAGCGCCGTGACCCGCAGGACGGAAGAGCAGAGCGCCATCGTCTGTACGGAACGGAGTGTTGTCCGGATTGACAGCGATAGTGTCGGTTGACGACTTCTGCTCCGAGAATGAGATGTCGTATTTCACTCCAAAGAGTTGCTCATACTTAGCCGTGCGCTCACTCAGCAGAGCCACAAAAGCCTGCTTATGCTCAGGAGAGACGGTAAAGTGGAGTTTTACAACACCTTCGGATGCGCCATAGAGTGCGCCCTCAACAAGATGCTCCTCAACAGCCTTACGAGCGCCATTTTCATACGAGTGGAAAGTTACAAGGCCCTTAGGCAGAGAGCCATAGCCCAAGCCCTGCTTGATAATTGCGCTAACAACTGCTTTATCATCAGAGAAGTCGGTTACAACAGCCTTAAGTTCAGGATAGAATGCGAACTTTTCGATATTCTGAAGCAGCGTATCAATACCCTTGCCACGCTTATCCTCGTTAACGAACTCAAATAGTTCCTTGAACATACGGGTAGCAGCACCTGAAGCGGGAACAAACTTAGCAACTGTAACAGATGCGTCACGGTTATCAAACTTGGCTGCATAATGCTCAGCCTGAGCGGCATCGAGAACTACAATACCATCGGCAGGAGAGGCGGCACTAACAACCTTGAGTGGCTCAAATCCCTGACGGAAGTTTTCAACTTGTTTCTCCACAGCCTCCAAAGTAAGGCCGTGAGCTGCGATTTGTTGTAAATCTTTTTCGGTAAACATATTTTATAGTTTTAGGTTTGGCATTTTAAGTAAAAATGGGCAAAACATCCACTTAACACCTCAAAGTTAAACATTTTTCCGAGAACTGACCTCATTTAGAACATTTATTTTTATCTTTACAGCGTAAAATAGAGATTATGATACGAATTTTTGAGAATATAGACATATCGGCACGCAATAGTTTCAAAGTGCATCAACAGGCTGCCAAGATTGTTGAATTTGACCACAACGATGAGCTGTCCCAACTCTTTGCAGAGCATATCAAGGGCGAATGGATGGCTTTAGGCGGTGGTAACAACATACTCTTCACCCGCGACATCGAGCCAACGCTCATCGTTCCCTGCAACTGCCATATCGAGATTTTGAGTCAAAACGAGAACTCGGCACATATTCGCGTAGGGGCGGGTCTTGAGTGGGATGACCTTGTGGCGTGGAGCGTTGAGAACGACCTCTGGGGTCTGGAAAACCTATCACTCATTCCAGGCAAGGTAGGTGCAGCACCCGTACAGAACATCGGCGCATACGGAGCTGAGGCGAAGGATTGCATTGTCAATGTGGAGATGTATTTCCCTGAGCAGGGCAACTTTATAACATTAGCAGCCGAGCATTGCAACTTTGCATACCGCGAGAGTGTATTCAAGCACACTCTCAAGGGGCGCGTCATAATTACCGCTGTTGAGTTTATGCTCTCAAAGCAGGCTCAGCCTAAGTTGGGCTACGGCGATGTTACTGCAAAGGTTGAGGAGCTTGGAGGTGTATCCCTTAAGAATATTCGCGACGCGATATGTTCAATTCGTCGCTACAAGTTACCTGACACGGCCGTTACAGGCAATGCCGGCAGTTTCTTCAAAAACCCGATAGTTTCCACAACCATTGCCGAGGCTTTAGCCGCACAATATCCCGATATGCCTCGCTACGGCACATCTGACCCTCACAGCACCAAACTTGCAGCCGGTTGGCTTATAGACCAATGTGGTCTAAAGGGGTACAGCGAGGGCAATGTGGGCGTACACCACCGCCAGGCGTTAGTTTTAATAAACACGACGGGCAATGCTACAGGAAGCGAAGTAATAGCTTTTGCCCGCAAGGTCCAGAGCGCAGTAAAGGAGAAATTTGGCATAGAAATAGATACGGAGGTCAACATACTATGATAAAGAATCTGCTTTTAGAACACTTTGAGGCATACAATGCCCGTCACTGTCTCTTTACGCATCAAGACAAGATTTTGCTTGCCGTATCGGGTGGTGTGGACTCTATGGTTATGCTCTCGCTCTTCATTGAGGGCGGCTATAATGTAGGTGTGGCCCACTGCAACTTCTCACTGCGCGGCAAGGAGAGCGATGAAGATGAGCGCTCCGTAGAGTTGCAGGCTCAGAACTACAACATTCCGTTTCATAACATACGCTTTGACACCAACGCCGAGATGGAGCGCACGGGCGAGAGTATGGAGATGGCGGCACGCCGACTGCGCTACGAGTGGTTTGACCAACTCTGCGCTTCGGAGGGTTACACCCACATAGCTATTGCTCACCACACAGATGACTCAATCGAGACATTCTTTATCAACCTGTTCCGAGGTACGGGTATGCGTGGACTGACAGGCATAACACGCCAGCGTGGCAACATTATTCGACCGCTGCTCTTTGCTGAGCGTAAGGAGATACACGAGTATGCCGTTGCGCACCATATCCCTTTTCGCGAGGACTCCTCCAACCGCACAAAGAAGTACTTGCGCAACAAAATTCGCTTAGGGCTCCTGCCGCTAATACGAGAGATAAGCCCCCGATTTACCGCCACTATGCGCGGAAACATCTATCGACTCATTGAGACACAGCGTTTTATCGAGGCCGCTATATCGAACATCAAGCAGAGCGTACTCATAAGCGAGCAGGGAGTTGACAAGATTTTAGTCAGCAAGATAGATAGCACCTATCCGCAGGAGTTTGTAATCTACCAAATTCTCAGCTCTCAATATGGCTTTAAGGGCGAGACGGTTGACGAGTTATACAAAGCACTCAAGGCCAACAATACAGGCAAACGCTTCTACGCCAAAGAACATATGGCCTGCATAGACCGCGGCGATATTGCCATCTGCCCTATTGCCGACGATGACCCGTGTCAAACTACAATCGAGCGCGAGCAACTGCGTTGCTATTGTGGCAACTCAATCCTCTACTTCGAGCATACCGACATTGACAACATCACCGACTACCGTAGCCCTGCCGAGGTGGCATACATTGACGAGCAGAAACTCACCTTTCCTCTCACCCTGCGTCGCTGGCAGGAGGGTGATAGTTTTATTCCGTATGGTATGATTGGGCGCAAGAAGGTGAGCGATTTTCTGATTGACCAGAAGGTATCGGTTGCCCAAAAGAGCCGCCAATTTGTGCTACTCTCAGGGCAGGATATTGTTTGGGTGGTAGGCCGCCGTATTGACGACCGCTACGCCATAACAAAACGCACCGAAGATATACTCAAAATAACAAAACAGACCCTCTAATGGCAAAAAGCGCAAAGAAATTCAAGGATTGTGACGCTGAGTTCAACACTCTGTTCAGCCGCATCAAGTCCCGCCAATTCGCCCCTATATACCTCTTAGCGGGCGAAGAGCCATATTTTATTGATGTATTGACCGACCTGATTGCCAACACCGTCCTCAACCCTACCGAGCAGGCGTTTAACCAGACTGTAATCTACGGTCGCGACACAGACGGAGCAACCGTAGCAAGCCACTGCCGCCAGATGCCGATGATGGGTGGATATACCGTCATTATCGTCAAAGAGGCGCAGGCAATGCCTCAATTAGAGCAGTTGGCCGCATACACCTCAAACCCCGTTGGCTCAACCATTTTGGTTATCTGCCACAAGGAAAAGATGCCGGACCGCCGCCAGCAACTCTACAAGTCGTGCCTTACCAACGGCGTGGTTTTTGAGTCTATCAAGCCGCGCGACTTCGAGATAAAAGATTGGCTCGGCGGCTTTGTACGCCAATATGGATTAGAGATAGATCCTGTATGTATTGAGCTGATGATTAACCACTTAGGCACCGACATATCGCGCATAGGCAACGAGTTGAACAAGTTGCTTGTATCTATGCCTGAGTCGGTAAAACGCATCACACCGACTCATATCGAGACCTACATCGGCATCTCCAAGGAGTTCAACAACTTTGAGCTTTGTCGCGCTGTGGCACTAAAGGATATCAAGCGCGCTATGACCATTGCCGACCACCTCTCTCGCAACCCTAAGGAGTACCCGTTATTGCTCACAATAATGGCTCTGTTCAACACCTTCAGAGAGATTTTTATCATCAACTACCTCCGTTGGCAGGAGCGCGTAAAACGAGTTCCATTCCCTACAGACCAAGAACTTATGGGATATGTCAAGGTCAACAACATATACGCTCTGCGCGACATAAAGCAGTATGCCACAAATTGGGCCAACCCAAAGGTATTCAACATCTTAGGGCTACTGCGCGAATATGACGGCAAGAGCAAAGGTATTGACACGGGTGGCAAAAGCGAGGCACAGCTACTGCAAGAGCTGCTTCTCAAGATATTTATGGAGTAATGGCAAATTGGCTCTACGATAAAGCGACAGACACTATAGCAAAGCACGACAATTCGGACGAGTTGTTCGTATGGCAGCGTATGCGCACATCGGGCCACACAATCACTCGCATAAACGACCACCTGTCTTTGGCAGATGAGGTATGTATCACCCTTTGGGGTAAGGGGCACAATATATCGGTACAAGAGCTGCAACAAAATTGCACACGACTGATGCTTCGAGGCAACTACTCATCAAAGTCGGTACATATTGTCGAGTTGAGGATAGAGTATAACGGCAACTACACGCTCGGCGTTATTGACACCTCTATTTACAAAGGCTTTGAGATGCGCCTGGTTCGCCCTACTGCCCACTTGGTTGTAATGGCGGGAGAGCACCTATCACTACCAACCTCCGCGGCTCTGACAACACACCGCCTTGCCACTACTATAGCCCAAGCCAACAATTGCGCCATAGCTATAACGACCGATTCCCGAGGCGTTGTATATAGCGTTGACGGAGCAGCCCCTATTATCACAAAGGGGCGCAAAATTATCCTTAGCCCGACAATCAAATGTGTTGAGAGCAGAGTATTAAAAGAGTTGCTTAAGGCAAAATATGGCGACAATTTCAGCGTCGCGCCAATCACTATAGACAACATTCGCACAGCCGACGAACTCTTCTATGCCGATAGTCGCGGCATCACATCGGTAGGCCAACTTGGCGAAAGCTACTACGCCGACAGCATAGCCTACGCCACAGCGAAACAGTTGTAGCAAAGTTTGCCAAATAAGGGATTGACATCGCTGCACTCGTCTCTGCTTCTGCTCGCCGCAGGGGCACTTTCAAACTTTGGGTGGAAGATGGGATTTGAACGGCGAAGCCGTCACCGAGGGAGTGCCGCTGTCACGCAACAGCGTGGTGCGGAAAATCACGACCGAGGTAACCCTACAATATCACCATATTGCAACACTGAAAACAGTTGCACGAAGTGCTTTTATGTTTGAAGCAGAGGCGGGAGCTTGCTCACTGACTCTGATACAAACAAAAAAAGATGCGAGGAAAACCTCGCATCCTGTTTTCAGGGGTGGAAGATGGGATTCGAACCCACGACCTTCGGAACCACAATCCGTCACTCTAACCGACTGAGCTACATCCACCATTTAGATTCGGAACTTTCGCTCTCAAATCGGGTGCAAAAATAATACAGTTTTTTTGACATTCCAAATTTCTGCGATAGTTTTTCGCAAAATATAGCAAAAAAGTGTAGTGTGCTTGCCGTTTCTACTACTTATCCTGACAAACATACTTGAAAAAACTCACTATATCAGGTACTAATGCGCTCTGAAAATCGTGACCGTATGGATGAATAGCAACAGCCACATCAGCACCATCTACGCCCTTATATATTGTCGTAAACTTTGAGAATTTGCGGTGTTTGGTGCAACCATTTATCTGTTTAACCTTCTCAATTTCCCGCTTAATACTCTCTATCTTTATAAGTTCATCCTCAATACCTCCAATAATAAAAACAGGCTTGGGTACTCGCTTTGCAGCATTACTTTTAAGCTTTGCAGAGCTGGAAGATGAGGCCATAAAGCCTCGAAATTTATCGCCACGAAACGCCCATAATGCGTGGGTAAATGCCGAGCCGTTAGAGTGGCCTGCGGCGTATATATTACAGCTATCTACATTGTAGTTCTTCAGCATATAATCCAAAAGCACATCAAAGAAGCGGATATCTCGCCCTTCATCCTCGCCACTCGGGATTACCCAACCAAAGCCCTCGTAATAGCGACCCTCTCCCCACATACCCTGCGGATAGACCACAATAGCATTGGCCCAATGGTTGTGTATATCCATCTTCTTCGAAACACCGTGCATAGAGCCTCCACGGCCGTGAAAGACAAAGACAAGCGGGTGGGCGGTTTTAGAGGTCAAAGCAGGGGCATATACCAACGCCCTGCGCTCGGCTCCATCGCTTTTGACGGAGATTAGCTGAGCCTTAATCTGCTCGGCATAGCAACAAAACGAAGAGAAAGAGAGCAGTAAAAGTAGTATAACACGCAACATAAATATCAATTATTAACAATACAAATTTATAAAATTAAAATAAATTAACCAAAAATTTATATATTTGCACTATGGAATCATTACGAGAATTATACAAAGTCGGATGTGGCCCATCAAGTAGTCACACAATGGGTCCGAAGCTCGCTGCCGAGCAGTTTGCTCAGCGCACTAAGGGTGCTGAGGCATACAGGGTAACTCTTTACGGCTCTTTAGCCGCAACAGGCAAGGGTCACTTGACCCATAGTGCCATTCTCTCGGTACTTGAGCCGTTAGCTCCAACGGAGATAATCTGGAGAGCCGACATAGTTCTCGACTTCCATCCTAACGGTATGCTCTTTGAGGCTTTCAAGGGTGGCGAGGTGGTTGACAGCTGGACAATATTCAGCGTCGGCGGTGGCTCGCTTGCCAACGAAAGCACCGTAGCCTCTGCTCCTAAAAGCATATACCCCCTGACAACCATTGCCGAGATTAAGCAGTGGTGCTACGACGAGGGCAAGACCTATTGGGAGTATGTCGAGGAGTGCGAAGGCAAAGAGATTTGGGACTTTTTGGACTACATCTGGAATGTGATGTGTCAAACCGTGCAGCGCGGACTAAACAACGACGGCGTTCTTCCAGGAGGACTCAAGGTTGCCCGCAAGGCAAGCACATACTATGTCAAGAGCAAGAGTTACACCGACTCACTAAGCTCTCGCGCACGAATTTACGCCTACGCTCTGGCTGTAGCCGAGGAGAACGCCTCAGGTGGCACGGTGGTAACAGCCCCTACCTGTGGCTCGTGCGGAGTATTGCCGGGTGTACTATACCACATGACCACATCGCGCGAATTTCTAAGAATTAGAGTACTGCGCGCACTTGCAACAGCGGGACTCTTTGGCAATGTTGTGAAGACAAACTCCTCAATTTCGGGCGCAGAGGTTGGCTGTCAGGGCGAGATTGGCGTAGCCTGCGCTATGGCTGCCGCTGCGGCGTGTCAACTCTTTGGAGGCACTCCTGCGCAGATAGAGTATGCCGCCGAGATGGGTTTGGAGCACCACTTAGGCCTCACTTGCGACCCTGTGTGCGGCCTTGTTCAGGTGCCGTGCATCGAGCGCAACGCTGTAGCCGCAGCGCGTGCATTGGATGCCAACGCATACGCTACCCTATCGGACGGCTCACACCTTGTGTCGTTTGACAAAGTGGTGGAAGTGATGAACGAGACAGGCCACAACCTACCGAGCCTATACCGCGAAACATCAGAAGGAGGCCTGGCTAAGCGTGTGCCACTCAAGTAGTTAAGTTAGCTGAATATGGAAGCCACAAGGCTATAGACAGCCATAAGAATCATTGCTACAATCATAAATGCCAGTTTCAACGCGCCCAAAAGCAGAGGTAGCAGTCCAACATAGGCTGCCACCCATATTGTCGTAGCCATAAAGAGCGATGTTACCACGCCTACTGCCACACCACGCACAAAGCGTCGCAATGGCGAGGCCACCCTATAGGCAAACGCAGGCATAACATTGCGGTGGTAAATCATCCCACATACAAAGAGGGCAAGCGTTGAAAACAGAGTCAAAGAGGCTGGCGCAATCGAGAACTTCTCAATCATCCACCTACTCCACGGAGCTACCAAATCGCAGCGTTCAAAGAGCGCATAGAATAGAGGCACAAAGAGCAGAGCCATAGCCACAAGAGTCACATTACTGCCCAAGCGGGTAGTTACAACCATTCTTTGCTCAAGCTGCTGCTTCAACTTCTCCTCGCGCGAGCCTGCCTGAGGGAAGGCTGCCACTTTGCGCAGAACACCCCACGCCCGACCATAGCGACCACGGCTGCAAAGAGTGTTAACCTGAGCCCTATAGTCGTTCATACACTCACTAACGGGCGAATCGACGGTATAAAGACGCCACTCATCGCCCACAAGCAGGCAAGCATAGCGTTTACCATCAACCTTATAGACCACATATTTAGCCGAAGCGATAGCCACCTCCATATCGTTGAAGCAGAGGTGCGTATTCTTAGGTGTGGAGATACCTTTACATACGCTCTTAACCGTAGTACCAACTATAGGGCGGTCATAGAAGCCCGATGAAGCGAAGTTACCGCCCTGCACCCTAACGGACTCGACATAAGACCACGGCACACCGCTAACTAAGAGTCGCTTTATCTTAATAGCCTCGCTACCACTCAAAGGTTGCTGTACGCAGAACTGATAGTACTGCTGGATATAGCTGTTTTGGTGCATAGACCAATAGCGAACAACCCTCTTCTCGCCACCACAAGTGGAGCAGACAACCTTACCCGTAGCGTCACAAGTTACACAAGGCTCCTTGACGGTAACGGTCTGGATAGTATAACCACGGCCACTACACCAACCACAAGGTCCCGAACGAGTTACTTCACCATAGCTCTCCTTATCAACTCCATTCTCCCTATAACGGCGTATAACTTTCTCCTTAAAACTAACTGTACCCCTACCTAAGCACTTCTCACAAGTGTATCGGTTCTGTTTGCGAACAAGCACTTCACCTTTACCAAGGCACTTAACGCACATATTTTGACCACTCCCCTTGCAGACACTACAGGTTTCGACAGCCTGCGACCCTCTGACAAAGTGGGTATGCTTACTTTGGGTTCGCTCAGTAACAGCAGGAACAAGCGACCAACGATCTATATCGCTCTCGCGTCTATATTTAGGCTCAGGGATATTTTGTCGTCGCTTTAGGCGCTCAGTACAATACTCAAGCGTACGATTGTCATACTGCGACTCCACAAGCACGCGGTAAATAGGGGCATCCCACACCTCTACAACGCTCAGCTCATTGCCCAGATTTTTGCGTGGATAGTTCTCAATACCCGCCACCCAACTATTTATCAGCCGACGAAAACGGCTCAATTCAGCCGCCGTAAAGGCTCGTTTTGAAGATTTGATATACTCTGCCATAGGGTTGCGATTAGAGGTTAAAACTTAGTGGCATCATTATATGAATCAAGGCGAGTAAGGTATGCCAGACCATAAGCAAGCGAGCCGAGGATTGCCACCAAAAGCATCACCGCAGCCACAAAAGGCGCCATAAACGCCCATATATCTGCACCTGCAAGGTCGTCGTTATTCAACGCTTTGAAGCGGTACTTGCAGACTCTCAAACCCGAAAATTCACCCTCAACTTCGCCCTTATCAAGGTCAGCACGATAGAGTTTTTGAGCCACAGCGAGGTTTTGTTCCCACGCGTGAGCTACACCCTGAGGGGTATATGGGCTGAATAGTTCGCTTACCGGAGTATAAGTCTGCTCCGACTCCTCGCTCTTATCTCTGCCACAGCCCCAATGAAAGAGCAACACCACCGCCACAACCACAGCCAAAGTGACAAGGCGCTTGGTAGAGAGTATAGGTTTATTGAAAAAATCCATAGTAGAAGGTATTAACTTAGACAAAGTTAATAATTAATTCATAAAAAACAAAAAAGCACCCATTTGAAAATGAGTGCTTTATATCGTCAACCTACCATCTTACTTTTGGAAGAAGAGAGGTACATCCTTGCGCGGGGTAAGCACAAACTTAGTAGCAGGCTTGCGCAACGAGGTGTATCGACTGCCAATATAGCTCTTGCTTACAGACAACGAAGCAGGTGAACTCTGCTCGTGTGGAGCCATAATACAAGGGAAGATAGGCGATGCATCCATAGAGATATCGAAGAAATCGTTGCCAATCTTTGCCATAAAGAACATCTTGTCAAATGACGGATAGTCGGTCACACCCACTCCATACTGAACAATAGCTCGTGTACCGTCGTCCAAAATACCGGCAATAGCGATACCGTAGCCGCTGCTGTTCATCTGGTAGTAGTAGCCCTCATCGTCACCAGCGAGGAAATAGACATCGCCTACGCCGTAAGTGCCGAAATCAAAATTCTCAGCCACCAACTGCGAGTAGAAGGTCAAATCATCGCGGTCGCGATTGTAATCCACATTGATAGACCAATCGCTCACACCACTCCAACCAAGCACCCATACAGAGCGGTTAGCAACATGGGTAGTAATAGTAAGCTCGCAATTGAGGCTGTTGCTACCTACAACGGTCCAATTACCCAACCACGCCTTAAAGGCGTCAGTAGCGACAGGCTCCTTAACCTCAAAGGTGTCAGAGACTGCATAGAGATTACTCAAGCGACCGTCAGCTGTAACACCCAGAGCCACAGCCTTATAGTAGCCCGGATAGAGGTCAAACGCATCGGCAGCATCGCCACGATAGAGCATATCGTTGAGCGTATAATTTGTACCATTACTTTTATTAAACTCAGCCAAATACTCCTTCATATCGACAATAAGAGCCTCGCCCAACTCAGGCAAATAGATTGGGTTCCACTCCGAAGCATAAACCACAGTAACGATATATGGGTTGTTATCGGTACTCGTAACCTCAACTACATGGTCGTAGTTCTGCTCGTACAACACGCCAGCACCCTTATAACGAACC
>JAFNYE010000045.1 GCA_017383345.1 Alistipes sp.
CCATAGCCGTTAGAGAGTTCGGCGATAAGGAATATAGATGTCAGCGGTGCATTCATAACGCCCGCCATAACACCCGACATACCTACCAGAGTGAAGGTTGCAATAGAGACCTCCCAACCGAAGCAGAGCTGGCAAAAGAGCGCCAATGAAGCACCCGTAAAAGCACCCACAAAGAGCGACGGAGCGAATGTTCCACCCACACCACCGGCAGCGTTTGTTGTAGCCGTAGCGATGACCTTGAAGAGCATCGTAGCGATGATATAGAGCAGAACTACCCAATCAATATCCTTAAACGGATAGAATAGAGAGCGCTCAAAAATTGTATGTTTATCGCCGTGCATAAGCGACACAAAAGCCTCGTAACCCTCACCATAGAGCGCAGGAAAGAGGAATATAAGCAGACCCAAAACAACGCCTCCCACAAGCCACTTCTTATACTGACTTGTCAGAGCACCCACACGCTTACCAATAGCGGCATTTGCCGAGGTAAAGTAGTAGGACATCACTCCGCATATACATCCCAAAAGGATAAAGAGTGGAATTTGCTTGATTTGAAACGCATCAGCCGCAGAGAGGGTTACAGAGATAATCGGGCCCCAACCGCGTAGCACAATAGCCAGCGTTGTTGCAGTAATTGAGGATATAAGCAACGGTATAACCGAGGCCGAGGTAATATCGAGCATTAAAATCTCAAGAACAAAGACCACACCCGTAATCGGAGCCTTAAAGATTGAAGCCACAGCCGCACCGGCACCACAACACAGTAGCAGAGTAATGTTGCGGTAGTTCAGTTTGGCCAACTTACCCACATTTGAGCCGATAGCTGCGCCCGTAAGCACAATAGGAGCCTCAGGACCAACCGAGCCACCAAAACCGATAGTGGTTGCACCGCCCACAATAGAAGTCCAGCAGTTATGGCCCGCAATGCGTGAGCCACGGCTTGACATAGCATAGAGTACGCGCGTGACGCCCTCGGAGATATTATCCTTAACGATATATTTTACAAAGAGGGTGGCAAGGACAATACCTATACCCGGGTAGATGAGATAGAGAATATGGAAAGTATCGACATCAAACCAATTGACCAGGCAGTTCTTGATGCCGTGTAACAGCACCTCAAACAGGTATGTACCCAAACCGGCCAATGCGCCCACCACAACTGCAAGTATAGCGAGCATCTGGCGCTCGGTAAAGCGCTGTGTGAGCCTCAAAAACCAACGATATATCCTCTCGCGGCCTGCGGGCTTGATATATTTCGACTCCTCAATAATCTCCATTACGCAAACTATTTGTTCTCCTCCTTATAGCGCTTTGCCTGCTCGGCAATAAGTTCGCGGTCAGCAAAATAGTTGATGCGCATAGCCTCACGAACATCGTTCAGAGTACTTGCAGCAACAGCGCGAGCCTCAGCCGAGCCCTGCTCAAGGATACGGTAAACCTCCTCGATATTCTGCTCCCAATACTTTCTGCGCTCACGAATTGGAGCCAAAAGCTCATTGAGGATAGCAATTAGGAACTTCTTGCACTTAACATCGCCCAAGCCGCCACGACGATAGTGGTCTTTGAGAGCATCAAGGTTCTCATACTCAGGCAAATAGAGAGCAAAGTGCTCTGGACGACAGAAAGCGTCAAGATAGGTAAAGACGCAGTTGCCCTCAACCTGACCGGGATCCTCTACGCGCAAGTGGTTGGGATCGGTGTACATACCCATAACCTTCTGCTTTACCTCCTTCTCGGTATCGGAGAGGTAGATGCAGTTACCAAGCGACTTACTCATCTTAGCCTTGCCATCAGTACCAGGCAGGCGCAAGCAAGCGTTATTTGATGGCAACAAAATCTCAGGTGTTACCAAAGTCTCGCCATAGACAGAGTTGAACTTGTGGACAATCTCGCGGGTCTGCTCAATCATAGGCTCCTGATCCTCGCCCACAGGCACGGTTGTTGCCTTGAAAGCGGTAATATCGGCAGCCTGAGAGATTGGATAGGTAAAGAAACCTACAGGAATACCCTTCTTCTGAGTAGTATCGCCCTCAGCAACATCCTCAGAGAAGCCGCGCATCTTAATCTCAGTCTTAACGGTTGGGTTGCGCTGCAAACGCGACACAGTAACCAGGTTCATATAGTAGAATGCCAACTCACACAACTCGGCAACCTGAGATTGGATAAAGATGGTCGAAACTGTCGGGTCAATACCGCAAGAGAGGTAATCCAAAGCCACCTCAATAATATTCTGGCGCACCTTGTCGGGGTTATCAGCGTTGTCAGTAAGAGCCTGAGCGTCGGCAATCATAATGAAAATCTTCTCAAACTCACCAGAGTTCTGCAACTCTACTCGACGGCTAAGAGAGCCAACAAAGTGTCCCAAATGGAGGCGACCCGTAGGACGGTCACCAGTCAAAATTATCTTTCCCATAGTTATATATCGTTTACTTTTAATGCACTTATATATTAAAGTACAAAAATAGAAAAAAATACGGAGAAAGATTGTTTGTATAGTTATTTTTTATAACTTTGCAATCAACTATTGTTTAGACTATGACTATCATCCAACTTGAGTATCTTCTTGCCGTAGCAAACTGCGGTAGTTTTTCGGTGGCAGCAGACCACTGCTTTGTTACACAACCCTCGCTCAGTATGCAGATTAAGGCGCTTGAGAGCGAATTGGGCGTAATGCTCCTTGACCGTTCCAAGAAACCCGTAGTCCCTACCGAGGCAGGCGAAGTGGTATTGGCTCAGGCTCGTGAGGCGCTGAAGGAGTACAACTCAATAAAGGAGGTAGTGCTTCAATTTAAGGGCGAAATTGCGGGTAAAATACGCCTCGGCGTCATCCCAACCATCGCCCCTTATATCCTCCACAAGTTTATCCCGGAGTTTGTGTCGCGATATCCAAAGGTAGAGCTTGAAATTCGCGAAATGCAGACCGAAGTCATTGTCCGCGAACTCAATAGTGACAAGATTGATGTGGCATTGGTTGCAGGTGGTACCTGCGGCGAGGAGTTTACCGAGTACGAACTCTTTGACGACCGCTTCTACGCCTATGTATCGCCCTCAAACCCACTCTACAAAAAGAACAACATACAACTTACCGATATTGATATGCGCGAGTTACTGCTCCTTAGTCGCGGTAACTGTTTGCGCGACCAGGTACTCGAACTCTGCCAATCGCGCTCAGCATTTCCATCTCGCTACTACTTTGAGTCTGGAACACTCGACACCCTTATGCGTATAGTCGATTGCACAAACAATATCACTATCATCCCAGAGATGGCGCTCGAATATGTTCCTAAAGAGCGCGCACACCAAATCAAATCGCTTATCAAAGGCGCATACAGCCGCAAAATCGCCCTCGCTGTACGCCGCACCTATGTAAAACACTCTATCGTCGAGGCCCTGCAACGAACAATTATGGATTGCGTGGTGGGGTAATGTTACAGTACCGCAGCTTTTGGTAAAAGGGGGACTTGGTCGCTTCGCTCCGGGTGCGCGAATGGGAAATTAGGGAAATTAGGGAAATTAGTGATTTTCTAAACTCCCTAAACTCTCTAAACTCCTTAAACTCACTAAACTCCCTACCACCATTCATTCGCACCACAACCGCTCTGGAGTGTGGCTGACGCAGAACAACGCTTTTGAGTTCAAGCAAGCTTGAGGTTAAGACTCTATTTCTCTTGTACCCCTACGGGGTAATCTAAGCCCGAGAACAAGCGCTTTTGAGTACCATAGGGAATTTAGGGAAATTAGGGAAATTAGTGATTTTCTAAACTCCTTAAACTCCCTAAACTCCTTAAACTCCCTA
>JAFNYE010000046.1 GCA_017383345.1 Alistipes sp.
AGATATAAATTCTTAAATTTGCACCGCAAAAATAAGGGTTGCTCGAATGGTGGAATAGGTAGACACGCCGGACTTAAAATCCTGTGGACAGAAATGTCCGTGCCGGTTCGATCCCGGCTTCGAGTACAAAGTAGGAGAACATCGTTCTCCTACTTTGTTTTTATACTCGAAGCCGGAATCGAATCATTATGGACTAGTATGATTGACTAATTTTTATTGGACAATTTGTATTCGTACATAAATGTGTACTATATTACCCCCTCCTGCATTTCAGGCATTGTTATATCAAACGATGATGTGGCGGTATCGACTCTTGTGGGGTGTATTATATAGTACTTTCCAAACTCTGCAAATGTGTTTGTTACGTCATATGATGTTACAAATCTTATAATAGCTGATGTGAATTCTGAACTGTTATCATATGGAATCAGTTGAACATTCAAATCGCTTTTGCCATAAGCAATGTAGTATTTCCCCTTTTTGGGAAAATCTCCATATTCACTATATAAATACATATGACAAGATTTGCATTCGTCTATTAGCGCGAATATCGCATAACAAGTATATGATAAGTTGAGTGGTATTTTATTTGTCGAAGTGGTGATTTGAATTGATGATTTTGAAAGTCCTATACTTGGTTTGGTATGGAAGTATTTGCCAACATTTCCAATTGTTTCGCTAGAAGAGTGTTGAGAAGCTGCGCTAATTGTGTAGTTGCCTACTGGGATAGTTATCTGCTCGTTGCTTTGGCATTTGTAGGTTTTTTGTAAGTCTGTATTTTCTAGTGTAATAGTTACAACTTTTGGAGTTTGCTCTGCAATAATGTCAAGGAAATCGTTAGATGTTGAGCGTAGCATTGAATTACCTTCAACAATGCGATGTTCAAAAGACACTGTAACCATAGTCTGTTGGAGAATAATGTCTTCTTTCTTGTCTTTGCTGCATGCTATTGTAAGAAGCATACAGATTGCAATGAATGATAAATGTTTCATAATGCATCGATTTTTAAGTTAAACAATAAGTGTCACAGCTGTTGTATAGCAACCGTTTAACTCAAAATAGGAATGTGCCTAAATAAAGAAACGTGGGTAGTGCCTATCGGAAGAAGGGACGACCAAGTACCCATACGAACATAAGCACACCCACGCCATACAGCGTGAGCATTTAATGTGCATATTGTCTGTTCGTTTAATAATTTTGGTCGTTTTACTTCACGAAACAATAGCCCTAAATGCCATCATACAAATTGCGTATTTCGCAATCCAATAACAAAGATAGTAGATTGTCGGCGAAAAAACAAATAGTAGCGCATAAGATTTGTCTTGGTAAATTAATTTGCGGCCAAAGTCAACTAAGCACAACAATCTTTGATTGCAACCCCCTCCCTTGCTCTGCTCAAACCTGCTGCGGTCGCTCGATCCTTGATGCGATTGTTATTATTGTCGATTCTTGATTGGGTGTATTTAGCAGTGTTCTGTTATTGCGGTCGTTGGCGATATGCTATCGCCTTCAACCGGTGGCGGTGTGGCAGAGTTATCTGCGGCTTTGTGATTTGCAGAGTTGCTATGCAACTTCAGCCTTAGATTGTTTAGACTATTTGTGAGCAAGCTCCCATAGTCAAACAATCCAAGTCTGCTCCTTTGTCGTCTGCAAATCCCTTCCCCTTGCTTTGCTCAAACCTGCAGCGGTCGTTCGATCCCTTGTGTTGTATTGTTTTCGTAAAGTTCTGTTATTTTAGTCGTTGGCGGTGAGTAGAGTACTATAGGTGTTATAATTAATATTTATAATATTATAATAAAATAATATAGTGTAAAATCTATATATTTATATTGCAATAATTGGAAAAAATGCTTAACTTTGTAACAAAACCGGTTGTTTCGGTGTGCAAAAATGTTAAACTATTATAAAACAAACTACTATGAAAAAGACTCTATTGACCATTGCGGCTGCGATTTGCGCAGTATCAATCTCTTTTGCGGCATCGCCAGTGATTAAGTATGCGGGTGAGGTAAATGTAGGTTTTGCTACGGGTGGTAAGTTAAGAACTGAGAATACCGCTACAAAATCATCACTCCATCGCCCATTTATTGAGACCATTCACGGTGTATCTATCACAAAGTACGCATTTGTAGGTGCTGGATTGGGTCTGCAGGGCTACTTTGGTGCAGTTGATACTGATGTTCCAGAGGAGAAGTGGGATACACTTGCACTGCCGCTCTTTGTTAATCTGAAGGGTCAGTTACCACTGAAGTCAGTAACTCCTTATATCTCAGCAAGTTTTGGCGCTACTGTAATGCCTTATAGCGGACTGAATGCATCTGCAGATATTGTCGGCGTTAAGGCTGAATCAAGACTTACAGGAGGTTTTTATTGCGATTGTGGTGCTGGCGTGAAACTCTTTAATAATAAGGTTAATATCGGTATCGGTATGCAGCATCAGCAGATGGGTGCTAAACTTGTTGTCACAGACGGCTCATACTCTGAGACTGAGCGCAGTGATGATTACACCCACGGCACATCGTTCTATGTAAAGGTGGGTTTTGCTTGGTAAAAAGTGCATATAAATAGATAGAGGGGCTATTAATTAGCCCCTCTATCTTTTGTTTTTCCCGATTTTGTACTATCTTTGCAGTGTCGTTAAGGCAGTCGTCCGACTGTTTATAAATCATAAGCAAATACATTTTATCATATATGGAAGATTTGGCTACCCTGGAGGGTAAGACTCTCAAAGAGTTGCGTGAGATTGCAAAGGCATTTGGTATTGCCAGTGAGAAGTTATCAAAGAGAACACTTATTAAGATTATATCTGGTGGCAGTGATGCAGAGGAGTCTGCAGCAGAAGAGGTTGCTCCGCAGGTTGAGCCTACACCAAATCAGCCAAAGCGTCGTGGTCGTCGTCCGCGCGCGGCAGAGAAGGTGGAGATTGCATCAGAGCCAGAGGTTGTAGAGGTTACAGAGCCAGTCGCAGAGCCAACTATTGAAGCAAAGGCTGAGCAGGTGGTTGCTAAGGCAGAATCTAAGCGTCGCGGTCGTCCGAAGAAGGCGGTAAAGGTTGAGCAATCTGCACAGAACGGTGCAGTAGAGGTTATAGAAGCTGCACCAGAGTCGGTTGTGGAGCCTGTAGAGGAGATAGCTGAGCCTGCAGAGGAGTCGGCTGTAGAGCCAGAGATTACTAAAGATGACTTTACTGCGGAGATTGTCGGTGAGGGCGTATTGG
>JAFNYE010000047.1 GCA_017383345.1 Alistipes sp.
CCCTGTTAGCCTCTCTATATGCAAATACGGACTCAATAACGCCAATAACTTCTATATGTCCCTTAATTTTGGCTATCCGTTGTTTGCGCCTAAGGGTACATTCTATTAATTCTTTGCATTTGTCGTGATAAAGGCATACCTGCTGCCGCTAAAATCGTGCGCGAATGAGTGTTGGTATAATCTGGAATTTTGCTGAGCGTTAACCCTCCGTTGGAGGCTTTTCACTGCTGTGCCTCAGCAATATCGGTAGCGGTGCTTTGCACCCACAAAGCGCAAGTTTGAAAATCAGTGAGCAAGCTCCCATTTTCAATCTCGCCCTTTGCACTTCGTGGCTACCGCTATTGCGTTCGGCTTAATCGCAGCGTTGCATCTACGCCTTTCTGACGACAAATCGGTGCAAAGAATGGATGATGGTGCAATTGTAATTTTTGCCGAGCGTTGGCTCATCTTTGATGACCCTTCACTGCTCTGCCTAATCGCCATCTTCGAGGACAAAGAGTTCTTCAACAGCTTTGCCAAAGTGGCTTGCCATACGAAGAGCAAGGACTGTTGAGGGGATAAATCGGCCGCTCTCTATGGCGTTGATTGTTTGGCGGCTCACGCCGACAGCATCGGCGAGTTGTTGTTGTGTTATGCGGCGTTCTGCGCGGGCCACTCTGATACTATTCTTCATCGTCGATCTTGCGGTTTAGTTGCCACAGTTTTACCTTAAAAGTAATAAGGAAGACCAACGGCAGAATGAACATTTGGTAGATTAAAAACTCATAAAAGTTGTTGCCATAGAGGCATAAAACTGCTATAATTAGCACAATAATTGATATATACAGCGCCAGCAGAAGCGAGTCTAATCGTATAGATGATATCATCTCATCCTCATATTTGCAACGGGAGCAGGAGGTAAAGATAAGACCAACAATAAGGCCGATAATTGTTATATTGTTGAGTATTTGCGACTCAATGGCCTTGTAGTTACCCGTTGCCGAGAAGAAGCGACCTAAAGATACATCGGTTCCACCCGTAATCATAATAAACAATCCGAGCAAAGTGAACGGTATAAGTATAAACCAGCCAATTTTGCCAAACTTGTAGGGTAGAAGAAAATTTTGTTTTTTCATAATCGGTCCGAAGTTAGTTGAGGGATGCTATTGTGGCAACCCTTATACAAAAGTACTAATTTTTCGGGAGAATACCAAACTGTTGATAAGTATTTGCGAAAGCGAGGCGTGAATACCACCAAATCACTCACCTATTTATATTGCACACTGCACTTTTGTATAAAAGGGACGAGAAAGTGCAACTCGCTATCCCTCTGCATCAGTCGCTTCCACGCCGCGCTTCGCAAAACAGTCTGTCAAACAAAGTGATGATTATCACAATGCAAATGTAAAGTTTATTTTACATTTTAGCAAGAAAACTCGACATTTTTTTTGAAAAAATTTCACTTACAACAAAAAGTCTGCCTCGTATCAACAAAAAAAGCCGTCTTTCGGCGGCTTTAATTGTGCAATGTTTCTGAGAGGAGAATATCGAGGTACATCAGTTCTGCATCCCCGCAATATACAAACTCCTTCAACAGCCATTCATCGCTCTGTGTGCATAGAGTGTCAACCTGTTTCATAGGCAAGTGTTTTAGTCTGTTTTCAAATAACTAACGCACCAGCCTCTAATTTTATTGTTAGCAGAGAGCCAAATTTTTCTCTTTTATCATTTTTCTGAGGTTTATAAGGGCATATCTCATTCTGCCCAGCGCAGTATTGATGCTTACACCGGTCTGCTCAGCTATATCCTTAAACGACAGGTCGGAGTAGTAGCGCAACATTACAACCTCTCTCTGCTCCTCAGGCAGAAGCTCTACAAGGTCACGAATGCTCTGGTCGGTCTGATCGGAGATGATGTTGTCCTCGATGCTGTTCTCGGCGTAGCGCAGAGTGCCGAGAACATTATATCCGGCGCTGGACTCACTAACCGAGTTGTTGCTCTTCTGTGCGCGGAAGTAGTCCAAAGCACGATTGTGAGCAATGCGAAGTACCCACGAGAGGAACTTGCCGTTGTCAACATAGCGACCCTCGTCAATAACCTTGATAACCTTTATAAAGGTCTCCTGAGCTATATCGTCAGCCACATCGTCATCCTTAACCATCATACGAAGGTAGTCGCGGACACGACGATTGTATTTATCTATCAGAGTGGAAATAGCACTCTTATTGCCTTGCAGATAACTATTAAGCAACTCACGGTCGCTAACCATCTGTGCAGTCATATTCTTCTCCTTTCTTATAAAATAGTGTTTCAGAGTAGAATTTTTTCTATAGGCAATAAGTGTTTTAAGAGTTAAACTTCAGTGCTTTTATACAAATAACTTTTTTGTTTCTATTGCAAAGATATAACACAATTTTTAATGTTCCAAATCCTGTTATTGTTAAAAATCTTCGCTTTTGGGTCGCAAATAGGACAAAAATCGTGCCGTAGTGATAACCAGACAGCGATTTTGCCAAATATGGCTCACAGTAGCCTCAGAGGGCGAAATGACCATTTTAAGGGGCGAAACGACCAAAGAAAATATGTAAACTATACTTTACATCTACACATCCAACCCGTGAACGGCACTAAAATCGGCATCTATGGTCTGCTGTTCGTTCGAGTCCACACCATATCCCACTCTCATAGCCAGGCCAAACTCCGAGTCGCGGTCGGCATCGGTCATTTTACGCAGAGCGGTGAGCGCCTCCTTGCCATTGTTGACAGCCTTTTCAACCTCTTCGGTTGTAGGTGTTTTGCCCAATCGGCGTGCTAATGCACCCATAGCCCAACCGTGAGCGTGGTTGGTATAGTTGTGTGCGAAGTCGTTAAGCTGTGCCACCAAATTCTCGGTTGTCGTGAAGTTGTCCAACAGCGTCTCTAAATATTGGCACGCAACAAATTGACCTGCAACATCTGCCCACGCGCCAAAGGTTGGCTCTGCCTCGCCATCTTGGAGCATTTGACCTATAGCTGCGGTTATATAGAGTTCATAGAGTGCAATGCCTCGTTTGGCCATTGCGGGCTTTATTTGAGTGTTGTTGTAGTGTAACACCTCTCCGTCGCCCTGTTGCTCTAAAAGAGTATTCAGGGTCTCTATAGCCTTTATAGCCTTATATGCAAGTAGTGGGTTAAACTCCTCATAGTTTATGTTGTCGCGTTTTACTGTTCGTTTATCGCGTTGTGGCCACTTGGTTACATCTCTAACTGTTCCGTAGCTGCGCAACCCATAACCTGGCAGTAGGGTAGAGATACCACCGCGCTCTAAGAGGTAGCTGAACGGGAAGAGTTGTGTATCGTGGTGCTTGGTGTGGCGACCCATTACAAGTGTGAACTCACCCTCGGCTGCAGGCGACATAACATAGCCGTTGCTGGCGAACTTGCATCCGCGACGGTGTACCGATTGGTGTATAGCGCCACTCTTAAAGAGGTGGTTGCTCTGGTTGGTGCCACTACCGGCATTGAAGAACGAGAATAGTCCTGCAATAAGAAGCGAAGACTTGTGGAACGATACCGTATAGGGCCCGGCAAAGATTGCGCTTGCCTCGCCATTCTCGAGCTGTGAGCCCGCAAAGAAGAGTGAATGGTGTGCCGAGAAGTTGTTTGACAAAACCACATTCTCGCCCACGAAACAGTGACCTACGGTTGTACCTCGGTCTATAGTAGAGTTTTCGGCGGCGATAAAGTCGGTGGCTATGACATCTACGCCTATATGTGCGCCATCGAGCAGGGTGCCGTTCTCAAGCAGCGATGCACCATCTATGGTCACATTGTTGCCTACATTAACCTCGCGGATAAATTTTGCGCCTACAATTTGACTATTGCGGCCAATGTTGCCCATCGTTGCTCCAACCAACTTGGCGTATTCCTCGGTTTGGCTTTTGAGTGCACAAATTAGATCCTTGCGGTGGCGGTACATAGCCTCTATATAGGCAGTTTGTGCCGTTAGGGCGGAGTGGATAGCCACAGAGCGGCCTTCGTTGTCGTTGACTGCATAGACCTCAACACCATTGCCGAAGGTTGTGTAGTGGCGGCACTCAAGGCTTGTGACGCTGATAACTTTTGCACCATAGCAGATGTGGTAGTTGGAGATAGTAGAGTTGCGCAACACAACCTCGCCCTCAATCTCTACGCAACCCCCAAAGTGGCAGTTGTGGATATTGTGGGTTGAAAAGTTGGCGCCTACAAGGATGTTGTTCCAATCCTCGGCGCTATTGCCTTGTAACTTAAGCGCCTCAATTTGGGCTGTATCTAACTGTCTCATTGAAAACCTCCTCTTAAAAGTAGTGCAGGAGCATCCTTGACGGTGTCAACCATCCAGCGATAGAGAATATGTGCCTGCTCCTGTGCTGTTAAATTCCAATCGTCAACCTCACTGCGCATACGCTGTGAGAGCATATATACAATAATTGCGGCACAAGCCGAGACATTAAGACTCTCGACCATACCGCACATAGGTATTCTCATAAATTCGTCGGCCTGTTGCATAACCTCCTCAGAGATACCCGTCTTCTCCGTTCCCATTACGATAGCAAACTTACCTTTGGTAACATCAAAACTCTCGGGAGTGCAACTCTGGTGGTGTGGCGTGGTTGCGATAATGCGGTAACCTTCGCTCTTGAGGTGTTTGAGAGCATCGGCTGTAGAGGCGTGGTGGATAAGGTCTATCCACTTGTCTGTGCCACGAACGATGTTGAGGTTGGGGTTAAACTCGCAGAGTGTTTGCACCGTATGCAGTTGTTGCACGCCAAAGGCTTCGCAGTGGCGCACAAGGGCGCTGGCATTCTGCGGGTGAAACATATTTTCAGCGAGCAGAGTCATATATTTTGTACGGCTTGATAGGGCACGACGCAGCGTCGCTACGCGCTCTGCAAGGGTAAATTGCGACAGGTATTCAATACGCTCAAGGCACTGCTCGGTGGTAAGATTATTTTCGGTATTTGTCATCGTCATCAAGTATTTTGAGGTAACTCTCATAGCGGCTGAAGGCTATTTTGCCCTCCTTAACCGCCTCGGTTACGGCGCAACCCGGCTCGTGGGTATGGGTGCAGTTGTAAAATCGGCACTCGCCCGCAGTAGCTATCATCTCGGGGAAGTAGTGCCACAGCTCCTTATCGTCAATCTCAATGAGTCCAAAGCCCTTAATACCCGGAGTGTCGATAATAAAGCCATTGTTGCCAATAGGGTACATTGTCGAGAATGTGGTGGTGTGCTTGCCTTTGTGGAAGCTCTCCGATATTTCGCCGGTGCGAATATCGAGTGTAGGGTCTATTTTGCCCACTAAAGTCGATTTACCTACACCGGAGTTGCCCGAAATAAGGGTCACATTACCCTCAAGCAGCTCTTTGACACGCTCCAGGCCGATACCTTCGGTTGCCGATATGTCGATAACCTCATAGCCGGCACTTTGGTAGGTTTGATGAAAAGCCTCAACAGCCTCGGGGGCTTCGGCAAGAAGGTCTATCTTTGCAAGCAAGATGGTTGCAGGCACTTTGTACGCCTCGCAAGTGATAAGGAAGCGGTCGATAAACTCAAGAGCAGTAACAGGCTCTATGAGCGTGACCACAATCATTGCGCGGTCTATGTTTGCCGCGATAATATGCGACTCTTTGGATAGGTTTGAGGCGCGTCGTATAATATAGTTGCGGCGAGGGAGTATATCGCAGATAACCCACTCGCCATTAGCATCACTTTCACACTTGACAATATCGCCCACAACCACGGGGTTGGTTGAGCGCACACCCTTGAGACGCAATTTGCCACGAATACGGCAGTTTATTCGCTGCCCGTCACAAAGCACCTCGTACCAACTGCCCGTAGCGCGTACTACAACACCCTCGTTTATCATCTATTAACCTCCTTTGAAAAGGCGTTAAACCAATCTAATGTTTTGCCGGAAATTGCAGAGATCGGTTTGAATGTCTTGGATTGGCTAAACATCTGTTTATCAATAACCTGAGTGTTCTGGTTGAAACGCTCAAGGGCAACATAAATCACGCTTAATATAAGGGCATACTTGAACACCGAGAAGAGAATACCCAAAACGGTGTCAACAAAACCCAGGCCAATGGTTGAGAGTAGCGATGATATAATTCTGGCTGCAAACGATGTGCCTATAACCGCCACGATGAAGGTTATTATAAAACCTATAATTTTTGAGTATGCAGGGTCGAGGTTGAGCATATTGCCCACCTGCTCGCCAAAGAGTATTGCAAGGCCAATACCTAGCACAATACCGACCAAAGAGCAGAGCTGTGATGTAAAACCTTTACGCCAGCCTGTA
>JAFNYE010000048.1 GCA_017383345.1 Alistipes sp.
AGTTTAAGGAGTTTAGAGAGTTTAAGGAAAGACCATAGAAGCACTAAATTCCCTAAATTCCTTAAACTCACTACCACCTCTCATTCGCACCGTCGTCAATTCTCGCACAAATTTGTCGTCAGAAAGGTATAGATGCAACGCTCGACGAAAAATCCCTGCGATGGATAGTACTAAAGTGTACAGCCATTGCAGGGATATTTTCGTTAGCGGAAGCTAATGCTGCCTTTTCACGACAAAGACTTCTCGCACCATTTTAGCGTCAGAGTGGTGGATTTACAACGCTCGCCTTGAGAAACAACGAAGGGCTGTACTTATCGTACTGCCCTTTGTTGGAGCGAGGGGTAGCGGCAGGAAATACGCCGCTATCACGCTAAAATTTCACGCTAAAACCTAAAACTCAAGTTTAGCACGACGCACATACGAATTATAACGCCACTTAGCATTCTCCTCAGCTGCTGCGAAGAGTTCGTCAGCCTCTGCAGGGAAGGTCTTCTGGAGTGAGGTATAGCGCACCTCCTTCAAGAGGAAGTCGCGGAACTTGCTCCAATCAGGCTCCTTTGAGTCGAGGACAAATGGGTTCTTACCCTCGTTCTCGAGCAGTGGGTTATAGTGCCACAAGTGCCAGTAGCCGCACTCTACAGCCTGCTTACCGATGGTTTGTGTACGGGTCATACCGCCCTTGATACCGTGGTTGATACAAGGAGCGTAAGCGATGATAAGTGACGGACCAGGATAAGCCTCGGCCTCCTTAAGCACATTGAAGAGCTGGTTTTGTGATGCGCCGATAGATACCTGAGCCACATACACATAGCCGTAGGTCATAGCGATAGCACCCAAGTCCTTCTTACGGATACGCTTACCGTTTGATGCGAACTTAGCTACCGCACCGATAGGTGTTGACTTAGACGACTGGCCACCTGTATTTGAGTAAACCTCAGTATCGACAACAAGGATATTTACATCCTCACCTGAAGCGAGCACATGGTCAACGCCACCGAAGCCGATATCGTAGCCCCAGCCGTCGCCACCGATAATCCACTGTGACTTCTTAACGAGGAACTGCTTGTTCTCGACAATCTTACGGCAGGTATCGCAATCGCAAGCCTCGCAGAGTGGGAGCAGGCGAGCAGATATCTCAGCCGAAGCAGCAGCGAGGTGACGGTTGTCAATCCACTCCTGCATTACGCCCTTAAGCTCCTCAGAGCAGCAGTTGCACTCAGCAATAGCCTTAGCCATATCGTCAGCCAAAGTGTCGCGGAGCTTCTCGATACCGATATGCATACCCAAACCGAACTCGGCATTATCCTCAAACAGAGAGTTTGCCCACGCAGGACCGTGGCCCTTCTCGTTTGTGCAATATGGGGTTGATGGAGCAGAAGCGGAGTAGATTGAGGTACAACCTGTAGCATTTGCCACCATCATACGCTCACCAAAGAGCTGAGTGATAGTCTTGATATATGGGGTCTCGCCGCAACCTGCGCAAGCGCCGGAGAACTCAAACAGAGGCTGCGCAAATTGGCTGTTCTTAACCATCTTAGCGCGGTCAAGGTCCTTATAGCCAACCTTGTTGTGCATATACTCCCAACGCTCAACCTCGCCCATCTGAGAGCCGAGAGGCTCCATAAAGAGCGCCTTACCCTTAGCAGGACAAACATCCACGCAGTTACCGCAACCGGTACAGTCGAGTGGAGAGACCTGAATACGGAACTTGTAAGCCTTAGTGTTACCAAGACCCTGCTTAAACTCGGTACCCTCCGGAGCAGCAGCTACCTGCTCGTCAGTTGCAAGGAACGGACGGATAGCAGCGTGAGGACATACATAAGCACACTGGTTGCACTGGATACAAGCGTTAACATCCCAACGAGGAACATTTACAGCGATACCGCGCTTCTCCCAAGCAGCAGTGCCGTTATCCCAAGTACCATCCTCGCGGCCATTGAATGCCGAAACAGGGAGCAAATCGCCCTTCAAAGCGTTGATAGGGTCAACAACATTGCGGATAAAGTCAGGACGGCTCATATCAACATTCTCGTGAGCCTGAGCAACAACGATATCTGCCCACTCGGCAGGAACATCCACCTTAACAACAGCGGTAGCACCTGCATCAACGGCAGCATAGTTCATATTGACAATATCCTCACCCTTCTTGCCGTAAGACTTATAGATAGCCTTCTTCATCTCCTCAACAGCCTGCTCAAACGGAATGACATTAGCAATCTTGAAGAAAGCAGACTGCATAATGGTGTTTGTACGGCTACCAAGACCCAGCTCGGCAGCAATCTTTGTAGCGTTGATGATGTAGAAGTTGATATTGTTCTTTGCAAGGAATACCTTCATATTGTCAGGCAATGTAGCGCAAGTGGTCTCAACATCGCCCACAGAGTTAAGGAGGAACGAGCCACCCTTCTTCAGACCCTTGAGAACATCGTACTTGTCAACATAAGAAGGCACATGGCAAGCGATGAAGTCAGGAGTGGTCACCAAGTATGGCGAGGTGATAGGCTTATCGCCAAAGCGGAGGTGTGAAGAGGTGTATCCGCCAGACTTCTTAGAGTCGTAGCTGAAGTATGCCTGACAATACTTATCGGTAGAGCCACCGATAATCTTGATAGAGTTCTTGTTAGCACCCACGGTACCATCAGCACCCAAGCCGAAGAACAGAGCCTCAAAAGTACCCTCCTTAGCCATAGAGATCTCCTCACCTACAGGCAGAGAGAGGTTGGTAACATCGTCAACGATACCGACAGTGAAGTGGTTCTTTGGAGACTGCAAAGCCATATTTGCAAATACAGCAAGCATCTGCGCAGGGGTTGTATCCTTTGATGACAAACCATAACGGCCACCGACAATCTCAGCCTCAACGCCCTCAGAGTAGAATGCGTCAACGATATCGAGGTAGAGCGGCTCGCCATTTGCACCTGGCTCCTTAGTACGGTCAAGAACGCAAATCTTCTTAGCGCTCTTAGGAAGCACATTGAACAGATACTTAGCCGAGAATGGGCGGTAGAGGTGTACAGTTACAACACCGACCTTCTGACCACGGGCATTCAAGAAGTCAACAACCTCCTTGAGGGTCTCGGTTACAGAACCCATAGCGATAACTACGCGGTCTGCATCCTCTGCACCGTAGTAAACGAACGGCTTATACTCACGACCTGTGATAGTCGAAATCTGCTCCATAGCCTCAGCCACCATATCAGGCACAGCATCGTAGAACTTATTTGAGGCCTCACGAGTCTGGAAGTAGATATCAGGGTTCTGGGCAGTACCGCGAGATACAGGGTGCTCAGGATTGAGGGCGCGGTTGCGGAAAGCAGCCAAAGCCTCACGGTCGAACATAGCTGTAAGCGAAGCGGCGTCAATGAGCTCAACCTTCTGAATTTCGTGCGAGGTGCGGAAACCGTCAAAGAAGTGTACAAACGGAATACGAGCCTTCAAAGCCACGATATGAGCTACACCGGCCAGGTCCATAACCTCCTGAACTGACGAGGTTGCGAGCATAGCGAAGCCTGTCTGACGAGCAGCCATAACATCCTGGTGGTCGCCAAAGATAGAGAGCGACTGAGCTGCGAGGGCACGAGCCGAAACATGGAACACGCCCGGAAGCAACTCGCCCGAAATCTTGTACATATTAGGAATCATCAGGAGCAGACCCTGCGAAGCGGTGAAAGTAGAGGTGAGCGCACCCGACTGGAGCGAGCCGTGAACAGCACCCGCTGCACCAGCCTCAGACTGCATCTCTACGACCTTAACGGTCTGACCGAAAATGTTTTTGCGACCCTGCGCTGCCCACTCATCAACAAGCTCAGCCATAGTCGATGACGGGGTGATAGGATAGATGGCAGCAACCTCCGAGAACATATAAGCGATATGTGCTGCGGCATAGTTACCATCACAAGTAATAAACTTCTTTTCTGCCATAACTTTATTATTTTTTGTTATTTATTTACCTCAAATAGCGTACCTAACCATACCTATTTTATATAGGCGCCTATTTCAGCGGTGCAAAAATAACAAAACTTTTTGTCACTTCCCAAAAAAAATAGTGTTAGTTTTCTAACAGTAAAAGTAGGCTCAACGAAAAAGGTTGATACGCTTTTTACCTGTTTTGAAAATATTTATTACCTTTGTATAAAACAAACTTCAAAAACTATGAAACGACTCTCCCTTTTAGTGCTTTTTGTCTCTATTTTGACATTTTCAAGCACCTCTGCGCGCAACTACACCAAAGAGCGCAATGGGGTCTTAAACCGCAGCGAGGGCTACTACAAAGAGTTGTTTATGGATAGCGGAATGTTTGTCACCTCGCGCCGAACACTCCCCGCAGCCAGCTACTTAGGGCTAAGAATGGAGTATTTCGCCTCAGCTACAAATAACAACCTGACCCAGACCGACACCCTCAAGCAGAACGCCATATTTATCGGTAGCGACATTGACACCAACGGCTGGTTGCTCTACCCCGATGGCGAGCCGCGATACCGAGCGATATATGTCAATGGTGGTGGTGCCACAAGACACGCCAAAGGCCTCACTAAAGCGGGATGCAAGGCCATTTGCGACTTTGTCAATGCCGGAGGCTCTTATATCGGCACCTGTGCAGGGGCATACCTTGCTACGGCGGGCTATATGTACCGAGATAAAACGCCAAAATCTACCGATATTTTTCTTCACCTTTAGCCGGGCATAATGCACTCCACGCACCTGAGAAAGAGCCACACACTCCTCAAGTTAGAGGCTAAAAATCCACTCTCACGCTATTATGACTTTGGCAAGGATAATATTGTCGATTCGGTGCGCCACAATGGCGGAGGATACGGCTTGGGCGACATAGAGGGCAACCTTCCCGCCGGTACAGAGGTTTTGGCAAGATATATCTTCAAGGATAACAAAAAGGTTAAAATCAACGACAGACCCGCTATATGGGCATACAAGGAGAGCAAACAGAGCGGCCGCGTAATAATGATTGGCTCACACCCTGAGCCCGTTAAGAGCGGCGAGCGTCGCGACCTTATGGCGGCAGCGCTTTTGTACGCTATGGATGGAAATGGAGAGCCAAATATCAAGGGTCGCCTTACACCCAATACCGAGCGGGCAATGAACAAGAGAACGGAGGATAATCTGCCACACTACACCCGTATTGGCGACCGGCAATATCACCACTTTGAGGTTGATGTTCCCAAAGGATGCAAGAGCATAACCATTACGCTCAAAGGATATGAGGGCGAGGATAACTACGACCTGACCCTCTGCGCCAAAGAGCGCGAGATAGCCTTTGCGAGCAACACCAAACATATAAACGACAGCAAAGGGTGCTACAAGGAGCTGAAGATTACTAAACCCAAGGCAGGCAAGTGGTATATATCGGTACTCAACACCACCACCGTCAACACTATCACCGACACCTACGGCACTGAGTATATCACCGGCACCGATGTCCTTAATGGCGTTCCGTATAGGATAAGCGTGAGATATTAGCTATTGGCAATTAGCTCACTGACGCATCTCAGCGCTTTGAGTATGGCTGCCGCAGGGCCATACTCCCTAAATTCCCTAAACTCCCTAAACTCCTTAAACTCCCCACCCCTTCATTCGCACCAATTTGTTGTCAGAGTGGTGTAGTTGCAACGCTCGGCTATAAAAACAGCGAAGGGTAGTACTATGCGTACGACCCTTTGCTGATTTTAGAGTTAGCGGCAGCAAATGCGCCACTATCACAACAAATTATTTGAAGTAGCGGTTGTACAACCCCTCAAACCCCTTACCATGACGAGCCTCATCCTTAGCCATCTCGTGAACGGTGTCGTGGACAGCGTCGAGGTTCTGCTCCTTAGCAAGGCGAGCAAGGCGGAACTTATCCTCACAAGCGCCGCTCTCGGCATTCATACGCTTGAACAGGTTGGTCTTTGTATCCCAAACAACCTCACCGAGAAGCTCTGCGAACTTAGCAGCGTGCTCTGCCTCCTCCCAAGCGTAGCGCTTGTAGGCCTCAGCAATCTCAGGATAACCCTCGCGGTCAGCCTGACGGCTCATAGCAAGATACATACCCACCTCGGTACACTCACCCATAAAGTGGTTCTTAAGACCCTCCAAAAGCTCTGCATCTGCACCAAGACCATCGCCGAGCTTATGCTCTGTAGCGAACTCAAGGTTACCGCTCTGCTCCTCAATCTCTACAAACTTATCTGCAGGGACTTTGCAAAGTGGGCAACGCTCCGGAGCCTCATTTCCCTCGTGAATATAACCGCATACTGTGCAACGAAATTTCTTTGACATAATCTTTATAGTTTTAAGTTTTACAATTATTTGTTCTGTTTTATTTTTCTACCGCAAAGGTAAAAACAATTTTTCGGATATCAAAATTCTTTTTTCTTATAGCAAAATAAGTTTTGCTTATAGAGTCTGTTGCGCGAGCAGTTGCACGATATGCTGTACCGATGTAGAGTCTTTCACAAGCACGGTTTTATCTTTATCGAGCAGATAGAGGGCCGGTATTGCGCGCAGGTCGTAGGTACGATTTTTCTCTACCACCGTACCCTTATCATATCCGCTGATCCACTGCTTTGGCAGAGGGTGTGATTTCCAGAGCGAGATATCCTCATCGGGATAGAGAGCCACGATTTTGAGGCGCTTTGAGGCGAGCAGTTGAGCAATGAGCGCATCGGACTCAAGCTCTTGCTGTATAGAGCGACACATTGGGCAACCCGGGTTATTTATATATATAAGTACGAAGTCCGCCTTGACGGAGTATAGGTTTTGTGACTTGCCCGAGGCTACGGTGAAACGGAAGTCGTTTGCTTTATGGCCTATACGGTTTTGGGTTGCCAAAGCCAAATCGTACTGGGGCGCCATCTTCTCATACTCATCATAATATGGAGCTGCAATCTGAGCCTCAAGCACGGGGATATAGAGTTCATCGCTGCGCAATGGGGAGTTAGGGTCGTGAAACAGACGCTCGGACATACCGACAAAGTAGTCGAGCATCTTACGCGAAGCCGAGGCTTTGGACATCAGCTTTTTTATCGGCTCACCATTATTAGGGCCGACATAGGCTGCCACATACTCGACATATACGCGCATCATCTCTGCACTATCCACACGCTCAAGAAAGAGGGTATCGGCAAAATCGAAACGGTCCCAGAAGTGGTCGGTCATCCACTCGCCACGCTGCTGACCCGAAAGGTGTGAGGGTGGCAATACACGGCTGAAATGGGCTCTGATTGGTGGCTGAGCTTGCGTGCTTTTTTGTCCCTGTCTTGAGATACACGACACCAATAGCAGCGCAATGAAAATAACAGCGATTTTTCTCATACTGATACAAAAAAGGGTGACTCCCAAAAGTTGTCACCCAATATTATTAACTGTTCACAGATTTGTATAACGAAGCTGTTACTTCGTTAGGCAAGCCTGATTACTTAAGGTTCTCAAGTGCGCTCTTAGCAGCCTCAACACTATTACCGGCAACAACCTTCTGAAGGTAAGCAACAGCCTTGTCCTTCATAGCCATATCCTTGTTACCACCAG